>JAEZBA010000299.1 GCA_023430245.1 Pseudomonadota bacterium | reverse complement strand
GGCTTCTGCCGCAACTGCCTCTCCAATTGGATGAAGGAGGCTGCCGATCAAAAGGGCATCCCGCTGTCGAAGGACCAGAGCCGTGAGGCGGTCTACGGCATGCCCTACGAGGAATGGCGCGCCAAATATCAGAAAGAGGCCACTCCGGAGCAGAAAGCGGCGTTCGAGAAGTCCCATCGGCATTGACTGTGCCGCGGGCAGGCTCTGCCGGACTTTTGACCTTTTCGAATCGCGGTCCCGTGCCTAGATTCGATGCATCGTTAACAACCGAAAGGAGGTGATCCAGTGTCTCATTGTCTATCGCCGTATGCGCGGAAGCTTGCGAACTGGTCCCTCGGCTCGTTCGAGGACGCGACCGCCTGAAGAGGGCGGTAACGACCAGTCCGAGATCCGGGCTGCGGTTTGACAATGGAAGGGCCGTCCGCGAGGGCGGCCCTTCTTCCATGACCGGCCGGGACAGAACAGCATTCTGCGCCATGCAATTCTGCAGAGCATCTGTCATCTTCTTGCGTGGTCGGCATTTTTGTAGATGCAAGGCGCCTGATTTTTTGCGATGCAGCAGGCCTCTCAACGGGACTGCGGCAAGGCCATGAGCGCACTCAACCGGGAACAGGTTCTTTCGGTCCGGCACTGGACCGATACGCTATTCAGCTTCACCACCACCCGCGATCCGGGCTTCCGGTTCCAGAGCGGGCAATTCGCGATGATGGGCCTCGAGGTCGAAGGCCGGCCGCTGCTGCGCGCCTATTCCATGGCGAGCGCGCATTACGAGGACAATCTCGAATTCTTCAGCATCAAGGTGCCGGACGGCCCGCTGACCTCGCGGCTGCAGCAAATCCGCGAAGGCGATACGATCCTGGTCGGGCGTAAGCCCACCGGTACGCTGATCCTGGGCAATCTGCTGCCGGGATCGCGGCTCCTGCTCCTGTCCACCGGCACCGGGCTCGCGCCGTTCGTCAGTCTGGTCAAGGATCCAGAGGTTTACGAGCGCTACGACAGCATCGTGCTGGTCCATGGCGGCCGGCAGGTCTCCGAACTCGCCTATGGCGAAGACGTGGTGGCGCGGCTGCGCAATGACGAGATTTTCGGTGAGATGCTGGACGGCAAGCTTCACTATTATCCAACCGTCACGCGCGAGCCGTTCCGCAATCGTGGCCGCATCACCGACCTGATCGCGTCCGGCAAACTGTTCGACGATATCGGCCAGTCGTCGCTCTCGGTCGAGACCGACCGCGTGATGCTGTGCGGCAGCCCGGGGATGCTGGAAGACCTTCGCAACATGTTCGAAGGCTCGGGCTTCTCCGAAGGCAGCCACAGCGAGCCCGGCCATTTCGTGGTCGAGAAGGCGTTCGTCGAACGTTAGGCGTGGTCCCGGACCGGAGCCGGGTCCCTTTGCGAGGCGGTCTTTTTCCATCGCGGCGTGCCTGCGGTGCGGCCATTTGCGGCCGGGGCAGGCCGCTTGTCTCATGT
This sequence comes from Pseudomonadota bacterium, assembly GCA_023430245.1. Lineage (GTDB taxonomy): Bacteria > Pseudomonadota > Alphaproteobacteria > Rhizobiales > Xanthobacteraceae > Pseudorhodoplanes. The sequence goes on along the minus strand of JAEZBA010000299.1, from coordinate 3,314 downwards.
CAAAAAAGGGCACGAATACAAAAGTTAGGATAGTTGGGATCGCGGCCCGGAACCCGGAAGTCCCTAATGTCCATCTTTGGATTAACCCGCGCGTTCACGCCGACATCGATCGCGATCGTTGGCGCAAGTCCTAAGGCCACATCGCTGGGCGGTGCGGTCTATGCCAACGCCATCGCTGCCGGTTTCCGCGGGCACATCGATCCGGTCAATCCGAAATACGATGAGATCGGCGGCCGACGCGCATTCGCCTCGCTCGACAAGCTCGACACCGTGCCGGATCTTGTGGTCGTCGCGACGCCCGCACCGAGCGTGCCGGCCATCATCGAGACCGCGGCAGCGCGTGGCGTCGGCGCAGCCATCGTGCTGAGTGCCGGACTGGGTCATGGCGAAGGCTCGCTCGCGGAAACAATGCATGCATCGGCGCGGGCACGCGGCCTGCGCCTCATCGGTCCCAATTGTCTGGGCGTGATCGCACCGCATGCCGCACTGAATGCGAGTTTTGCCGCAGTGATGCCGGATGCCGGCGGAATCGCGGTGATCTCGCAGTCCGGCGCCATCGCTGCCGCCATGGCGGAATGGGGCATGCGCCAGGCGATCGGCTTCTCGGCAATTGTCTCGGTCGGCGACCAGATCGACGTCGATGTCGGCGATCTGCTCGACTATTTCGCGCTCGATCGGAAGACGCACGCGATCCTGCTCTACGTCGAATCCATCAAGGAGAGCCGGAAATTCATGTCGGCCGCACGGGCCGCGGCGCGCGTGAAGCCTGTCGTGGTGATCAAGTCCGGCCGCCACGACGAGGGCAAGCGCGCGGCGGCGACCCATACCGGGGCGCTGGCCGGATCCGATGCCGTGTACGACGCCGCCTTCCGCCGCGCTGGCCTGCTGCGCGTGAGCGACATGGACGAACTGTTCGCAGCCGCTCAGACGCTCGCCTATTGCCGCGCCGTTGCGGGCAATCGCCTCGCCATCCTCACCAATGGTGGCGGTTTCGGCGTACTCGCGGTCGACAGCCTGGTTGATCAGGGCTATGCCCCGGCGGCCCTCTCCGAAGAGACCATAACGCGCCTGAATGCCACGCTGCCGCCGCTCTGGTCGCATGCCAATCCTGTCGACATCATCGGCGATGCCGATGCCGCCCGCTTCACCGAGGCGCTCGAAGTGCTGCTCGACGATTCGGACAACGACGCCATTGTCATACTCGACGTGCAGACCGCGCTGGCTTCATCGCTCGACACGGCAAAAGCCGTCAGCGATGTCATCGTGACGCAGCGCTCCCGCCGGGTGAATACGAAGCCGGTGCTGACCTCATGGATCGGCGCGGCCGAAGAGGTCGCGGCGGTGTTCCGCTCGGCGCATGTGCCGCATTACGCGACTGAAGTCGAAGCGGTGCGCGGCTTTGCGCATCTGGCGCGGCGGTGTGAATTGCTCCAGTCGCTGATGAACCCACCTGCCGCAACCCCCGACGATTTTGCCGGAGATGACATGGCGGTCGGCGCGATCGTCGATGGTGCCCAGCGCGAGCAGCGCGACTGGCTCGATCCGCTCGAGACCGACGCGGTCTTGAAAGCCTATGGCATCCCATCGGTTCCGCTCCGCAGCGCCGGCGACCCGGATGCGGCTGCGGACGCTGCGCGGGAATTTCTTGCGCAAGGTCATCCGGTCGCGGTGAAGATCCTGTCCCGCGATATTCAGCACAAGTCCGACGTCGACGGCGTGCGGCTCAATCTCACCAGCGAAGCGGAGGTGCGCGCGGCGGCACGGGCCGTCATCGCCAATGCGCGGCGGCTGAGACCGAAGGCCCGCATCGCTGGCGTCATCGTGCAGCCCATGATCACGCGGCCGCGGGCGCGCGAACTCATTACCGGGCTCGCCCGCGATCCGATTTTCGGTTCGGTGATCGTGTTCGGCCATGGCGGCGTGGCGGTCGAGATCGTGAACGACAAGGCGATCGCGCTGCCGCCGCTCGATCAGCAGCGTGCGCTCGACCTGATCGCACGGACCCGGATCTCGCGCCTGATCGATGGCTATCGCAACGTCCCGGCGGCGCGGCGGGACGAGGTCGCGCGGGTTCTGGTGCGGCTGTCGCAACTGGCGGCCGACGTTCCGGAAATCCTGGAGATCGACATCAATCCCCTGCTGGCCGATGAAACCGGCGTGGTGGCGCTGGACGCCAGGATTTCAATCGCCACTGCGCGGGTGGCGGGCGCCCGGCGGCATGCGCATTTCGCGATCCGGCCCTATCCGCGCGAATGGGAACGGACGCTGACCCTGCGCGAGGGCCGGCGGGTGCAGGTGCGTCCGGTGCGCCCCGACGACGAGCGCCTGTACGAGGAGTTCTTCCGCCAGGTCAGCGCGGACGATATGCGGCTGCGGTTCTTCGGACTGGTCAAGGATATCGGTCCCGCTTTCATCGCGCGGTTGACGCAGATCGATTACGGCCGCTCGATCGCGCTGCTGGCGCTTGATGACGTCTCTGGTGCGCTGCTCGGCGTGGTGCGGCTGCATTGCGACCCCGATCATCGAACTGGCGAATACGCGATCCTGGTTCGCTCCGACTACAAGGGCATCGGCCTTGGCTGGGCGCTGATGGAACTGATCGTCGAATATGCGCGCAAGGAGGGGCTCAGCCGCATCCACGGTCAGGTGTTGCGCGACAATGCGACCATGCTTGCCATGTGCCGCGAACTCGGCTTCGAGATGACGGAGGATCGCGACGATCCCGGTCTCGTCGCGGTCTCGCTCGATCTTGGGGCGGCTGCCACATCTTGCTGAGACGCGACACAGGCTCGGTCGCTATAAAAAAAGACACATCAGATAAAGTCTGACTGCGAGATGCGGCGACATATTGTCGGCGGAATTTCGCTCGACAAGAAGCCGGGGGCATTTCTGAGCATCGCGACGGGCCAACGGATTCCGTTTCCATCGCGCTCGACGTTGCAGCGGCAGAACGCCGCCGGAGCCCGGATGTCATCTCTCAATATCGCGTCGCCGCTGCGTGATGGCGTGCAGCGTCTGGAAATTACAACGCGTGTGACGCTCGGCGTGCTCGCGCTCGCCAGTGGCGTCTATACCTATCTCGGGGTCCGCGATCTCCTGAACGGCAACGCGACGATCGTGTTCTTCGCCGCCGTGATCTATTCGGTGGCGGTCTCGATCGGCATCTATGCGTTCTGGACGTTCCTGCTGCGGTTCCTGCCGCATGTGACGGAGAACCGGGCGCGTGGCCTCCTGTTCGCCTGCAGGGGGCTCGGCGCGCTGATGATTATCGCGATGTCGGCCTGGCTGAATGCGTCGGCACTCGCCGGTGCCGC
>JAEZBA010000215.1 GCA_023430245.1 Pseudomonadota bacterium | reverse complement strand
TCACAATGCCATCCGGCTGAACGGCGACCTGTTCCGGCGTGTCGATCAGGTCATGCAGGCGGCCGCCAAAAGCGGGCTCACGGCCGAGCAGGCGCGGGTGCTGGAGCGCTATCACACCGGGTTCCGCCGGGCTGGCGCGCATCTCGATCAGGCCGCCAAGGACCGACTCGCCGCGATCGGCCAGCGGCTGGCGACGCTCGGCACCGCCTTCAGCCAGAATGTGCTGGCGGACGAGCGCGACACCATTATCGAACTCGATGGCGAGGCGGATCTCGCAGGGCTGCCGGACTATGTGCGCTCCGCTGCGCGTCAGGCCGCGGAAGCGCGGGGTCTCGCCGGCCGTTCGGTGATCACGCTGTCGCGCTCGAGCGTCGAACCGTTCCTGCAATATTCGACGCGCCGCGATCTGCGCGAGAAGGCGTTCCGCGCGTGGATGGCGCGCGGCGACATGGGCGGCGCGACCGACAACAAGGCGATCATCGCCGAAACGGTGGCGCTGCGCGCCGAGCGCGCGAAGCTGCTCGGATATCCGACCTACGCCGATTACCGGCTCGACGATTCGATGGCGTAGTCCCCGCGCGCGGTGCGCGATCTGCTCGGCGAGGTCTGGACGCGCGCACGCAAGCGCGCGCTGGCCGACCGCGATGCCTTGCAGGCGCTGGCGCAGGCCGAAGGCGGCAATTTCAGGATCGCGCCCTGGGACTGGCGCTATTACGCCGAGAAGCTGCGCAAGAAGCTGCACGACGTCGATGAGGCCTCGATCAAGGAATATCTGCAGCTCGACAAGATCATCGAAGCCTCCTTCGACACCGCGACGCGGCTGTTCGGCCTGCGTTTCAAAGAGGTGACAGGCATCCAGGCCTGGCATCCCGACGTCCGTACCTGGGAGGTGACCGACGCCAACGGCAAGCACGTCGCGCTGTTCTTCGGCGATTATTTCGCGCGGCCCTCCAAGCATAGCGGCGCCTGGATGACCTCGCTGCGCGATCAGGAAAAACTGAACGGCGACGTCCGCCCGTTGATCGTCAATGTGATGAACTTCAACAAGGGCGCCGATGGCAATCCGGCGCTGCTGAGCTACGACGATGCCCGCACGCTGTTCCACGAATTCGGCCACGCCCTGCACGGCATACTGTCGGATGTGACCTATCCGTACATCGCCGGCACCAATGTCGACACCGACTTCGTCGAGCTGCCGTCGCAGCTTTACGAGCACTGGTTCGAGCGGCCCGAGGTGCTGCGGAAGTTCGCGGTGCATTACAAGACCGGCGAGCCGATCCCGGAAGACTTGCTGCGCAAGGTGCTGGCCGCGCGGACCTTCAACCAGGCCTGCGCCACGGTGGAATACGTGTCGTCGGCGCTGGTCGATCTGGAATTTCACTCGCTGCAATCGGCGGACGCGCTCGACGTGTCGACCTTCGAGCGCGACACCCTCGACAGGCTCGGCATGCCCGAGGAGATTGTCATGCGGCACCGCTCGCCGCATTTCCAGCACGTGTTCTCGGGGTCGAGCTATTCGGTGGCTTATTACAGCTACATGTGGTCCGAGGTGCTGGATGCGGATGCATTCCGCGCCTTCGAGGAGGCCGGCGATATCTTCGATCCGGCGACCGCGGGCAAGCTGCGCGACAACATCTATGCTGCCGGCGGCCGCCGCACGTCCGACGAATCCTACATCGCCTTCCGCGGGCGGCTGCCAAGCCCGGACGCGCTCTTGGCGCGGCGCGGCCTCGTTGATGCGGTGCCGGCCGGAGAGGCGTAGGCCGTCTGATTGTGCTATGGTGCGTTCATGAACAGTCTGGACGCACTCTCGATCCTTCGCCGCGCTGAAGCGGAATTGCGTGCGCGCGGCGTGCGTCATGCTGCCTTGTTCGGCTCGGTCGCGCGTGGCGAGGCGCGGCCGGGTAGCGATCTCGACATCATGATTGACGTCGATCCGGACGCCTCGATCGGCGTACACGAATACGTCGAATTGAAAGACTACATTGCCGGGCTTTTCGAGGGGCCTGTCGATGTGGTCAGCCGCGATGCGCTGAAGCCTCACATCCGGCCCGCCATCCCCGACGCCGTCTATGCCTTCTAAAGCGGCGGATACGGCGCTGGAAGTGTGTCGCTCAGCATCGATCCGTTCTCAGCTCACCGCAATTCGCTTGTGTCTTCAGGTTTGGCTCATAAAGTTTTGGGTCCCGCGATCAGGGAAAACAAATGGTTGAGCCAAATTGGATTGAGCAGTCTCCGGGTATCTCCTTTTGCCACACGCACAGCGCCAATGAGTTTCTCAACGTGCTGCGACGTTCGAACGAATATTGGTGGGAGGAAGACCAAATCCCGTGGGTTTTCCGGGGTCACAAGGATGAAAGCTGGCCATTGCTCCCTGCGGCTTGGCGGGTCGGAAATCAAACCATTGCCAATGCTCGAAAAGAAGCGGCTCGGCGGTTTGAAAGGGTTAGTCCGTCCCAGAGATTAGGATGGTCGTTCGGGAGCCACGTCACCGGACAAGCTTTTTTTGGAGCAAACGATTTCGAGTTGCAGACGCGTTTGACGATTGAGTCAACCGCTGAGTTGTTGCCAGTCTATGATTTCTTGTTGACCTGCGATCGGTTGGGCCTGCCCACCCCGGTCCTCCAACTCCCGCCGGATCCTGCATTGAGTCCGGATTGGCTAATTGGCGC
>JAEZBA010000194.1 GCA_023430245.1 Pseudomonadota bacterium | reverse complement strand
AGACAGCAATTCTCATGGCTAAATGTGCCTCGGCCGGCTGGCTGCGGGTCTCAGACCGAACGTCGCTCTTCGGGAACGGTTCCAGATCCTCTGGCAGGGTACCGCGGAGTGACTGGCACTCGATTCGGCGGAGAAGGCGGTCAGGGACGCGCTTGGGTGGTGCCGGCAGAGAGGATTGAACTCCCGACCTTCGGTTTACAAAACCGCTGCTCTACCGCTGAGCTATGCCGGCCCAGCGTTGCCAATACTACGTTTTTTCGTTCGATCAAGCGCGAACATGGCTCAAGCGGGAACGTTGCCTGATTGCCGGCACCGCCCGGCGGACAGCTGCTAGACGCTGCGCTGCTTCGACGCAATCACCGTGTAATAGGTCTTCGGTTCGACCAGCTGAAATCCGGCGACGGTCGCGACCGCCATCACCTTGACCTCAAGCACGAAAACGACCGTGCCGTCCTTGTCGATATCGGCCACCTTGTCCCCGGGGACGAAGCCGAACGTGGCAACGACGCAGGCGTGAGCGTCGCCGGCTTCGCGATTGACCGCAAGCAGCGTGCTCTCGACATTGTCGCGTCCATCAGGGAGATGAAGCGCTCGGCCTGTTCCTTGGTATCGCAGACAAGACCCGAGCCTGTCAGCATCTCGTCCGAGGCCGGCGTCTCGGCATTGGCAATAGGTGCCGCGCAACACAGCAAGGCGGCGGTCAGCATTCCAACCAGGCTTCGCATCGTGGCCTCCAGCCGGCTGCCGCATAATGCGAGTGCCGGAACGATCTGTCTGTCGCGGCAACGCGAGGCACAGGTAGAGGTTCCGCATCTATGGCAAGCAGGGTATGGCGCAATGCAGGTGAGCAATGTCGTTCCCGCTAACGGCGACTTACGCGCTGCGGTCGCCGGTCGGGATCACCGAATAATAGACCTTGGGTTCGATCAGCTGCATGCCAGCCGTGGTGGCGACCGCGAGCACGCGCACCTCAATCACATCCACGAACGCGCCGTTGCGCTCGACCTCCGATACGATCTGACCCGGGATGAATCCATAAGTCGCAACCATGCAGGCATCCGGCGTTCCCGCCTCGGTGTTCACGGTGCCGATGGCCTTTTCGATATTGTCGCGCAACACCAGCACGAAGCGCTCCGCCTGCTCGCGGGTGTCGCAGATCAGTCCGGAGATAAACCTTGGTGCCGGTTCGGCGTTCTGCGCAGCGGCGGGCGACGCGTTCACTGCGCCGATCGAAATCAGGCCGGACAGAACGATGCCGCACAGATGTCTCACGATCACCTCCATGGCGCGGCTGAAAACAAGCTACGGCTAGTTTCAGTCCGGGCTGCGATTGCTCTCTGACATTGGTGTCGGAAGGACCGGCTGCGGTTCATGTCTGGCGGCGCAACATCGGCGTGCGCGGCCGGTTTGGTCACTTCGAGTTAATCCTAACCGATGATTTACGCGGCTCGTTAACCGCGGCGCATCCGGTCGCGGTCATAAATGCGGCAGGCTGAGGGGGCGTGAATGGCGCCCGCGCTGGAGTTCTTGCGTATGCGTTGGGCGTTGGGTGCGCTCGGAGTCGCGGCTGCATTTGCAAGCCTTGCGGAGGCGCGTGCCGATCATGCACCCGTCCTCGTTGTCCCGGGAAGGCCGAATGTTCCGGTGCCGATCAACGGATACAATGCCGCCTGGGGCGTCGTCTCGGGCGACTGGGGGCTCTACCGGCCGGGCGCGCCGCCCGGAGTAACCGTCTATCCGTCGCCATACGTGCCGCCGCTCGAGCCTGAGCGGCCGGTGCGCTACCGGCGTCCGGTCGGCTATTTCCCAACGATGGGGACTAGACCCCATATGGGCCGCCTCGAAGTTGAGCCGCCTGCCAACCGGCCGATGCCGAAGCCTGCGGAAGCTTACAGCCGCTCCTGGTCGGCGGAATCCATGGATGTGCCGCCGACGCAATATGCGCCGACGCCGCCGATGATGATCAGTCCGGAAATCAATACCTGGGGGGGCGGCGAGGGGCCGCGTCCTCCCTTTCCGCCACACCCGCCCCATCGTCGCTAACTGCTAACCTCGAGAAGGACGTAACATGTCTCGCGTAACGTTTTCCCTCCTCACCGCTGCCGCGGTGACCATCGCGGCGGCAGGCACCGCCAATGCACAATGCTGCAATTCCGGTTTCGCGTTCAATGCGCCGGTCGCCTATTCGGGCGGCGGCTGCTGCGGCACCGGCTTTGCCGTGCAGGCTGCTCCGATCGTGGTGCAGGCAGCCCCGGTCGTGGTGCAGCAGCCAGTGATCGTGCGCCAGCCGGTGATCGTGCAGCAGCAGCCGATCGTGCAGCAATATGTTGTCAATCAGGGTCCGGTCTATTCCGGCCCGGCGCTCACCGATTACCGGGATCCGATCTGGTACGCACCGGCCGCCGTCGGCGCCTATCCGTATGTTGCCGGTCTCGGCGGCCGCTACGGCTATCGCCGCGCCTATTACAGCGCTCCGCGCCGGCACTATCACCGGCCTTACCATCATCGGCGCCATCACGGGCCGATCAGTGTCTATAACTGACGCAGCGGCTGGTCTTCACTTCCGCGACGCTGGCGAGGTGAAGACGGCCTATTTTGCGAGCCGCGTGGTCGCGACATAGAGCGCGAGCGCGGCCGCATTCGACACATTGAGACTCTTGATCGCGCCCGGCAGATCGAGCCGGGCCGTGTAGTCGCAAGTCTCGCGTGTCAGTTGCCGCAATCCCTTGCCCTCGGCGCCGAGCACAAGAGCGAGCGGCGCCCGCAGCGGCGTGGCCGCCAGATCGGCCGCGCCCTCGCTGTCGAGACCGACCAGCAGAAAGCCACGCTCCCGCAAGGCTGCGAGCCCCCGGGCCAGATTGGGCACCGTCACCATCGGTACATGGTCCAGCGCCCCCGAGGCCGATTTTGCGAGCACGCCAGTGACCTCCGGGGAATGGCGCGCGGTGATGACCAGTGCCTTGACCCCGAACGCCGCGGCGCTGCGCATGATCGCACCGACATTATGCGGGTCGGTGATCTGGTCCAGCACCAGGACGATGCCTTCTTCAGCAAGTTCCGAAATATCCGGCGCCTCGAGCGGATCAGCCTCCGCCAGCAATCCGTTATGCACAGCGTCGGGGCCGAGCCGCCGTGCGATCTCATCCGGCCGTACGATCTGCGGCGTCACTTTCAGTGCAATGCCATCAGCTTCGAGGCGCTTGGCTGCATTCTCGGTGGCGTAGAGCGCGCGGATGCGACGGTTCGGATTGGCAAGCGCTGCTTCGACCGTATGCAAGCCATAGAGCAAGGCGGCATCGGGCTCAGACGCGCGCGCAGGCTTTCGCCCGGGCGGCGGACGGTCCCGCCAGCCGCGCTTGAAATCCGGTTTCTTCCGAAAGGGAGGCTTCCGATTCCGTTCGCTCATGTGCCTTCATGGCACAGACTGTGCTGCGCATAAATCCGGCATGCGCGCCGCTGACATTTTATCGGAGGATTGCGGACGCGGTCCTGTCCAGGACCACGCGACCTGCTTTCGTATACATGCCGTGGTAAAGGGCTGTGTCGATCAGAACCAGCACCAGCAGCGCAATCGTGCCAGAAACCATGGCCTTCATCGTCACCTCGCAAAAGAAGAGGTTGTTCAGATCTTAGCCGGGCAGACTCGGACTTCCTTCAATTGTATTAATGTCGCCGACAGGTGTTGATATTCCACTTCCAAGCAAGGTCGATCTTGTCGAAAATTGGAAGAGCTCATTCCGGCGACGACGCATTGACGGGGCGATTGCACCTTTGTTTCGCAATTCGACGGTCGCCCTGACGCGCTTCTCCCCGACTTGCGTGATTCACCCTGAATTAACGGTTGGTCGATGGAAGGTAACGCTAAGTTATCCTTTTACGTGCACGTTGCGAGAGGACCATCAACCGCTTGCAGGCCGGCCATGTCCGAGCGTCGTATTTCACCGCGTATTCCAACTCGGCGAGCCGCGCGGATCGACATCAAGGGGATGGAGCCGATCGAGTGCCTGGTGCGCGATCTGTCGGCCAGCGGCGCTCGTCTTGAAGTTCCGGATGTCAGGCAGGTGGCGAACAATTTTACGCTTACGATCGTCGGCAGCTGGAATAGGCAAGCCTGCCGTGTCGCCTGGCGAAAGGGCAATATGGTCGGCGTTGAATACGTCTAGCCGGTTAGGGGGCGTTTGATCAGCGGGCAGGGCAGCCTCAGCCTCCGACAGCGCCAGCACGACAGCGATCAACGGAATGCCCGCGTGAATTGTGATGCCGCGGTGTGAATTGCCCGTGCGCCCGGAGCCGGTGGACGAGAGGGTATCGCGGCGGTCCCTTTGTGGGCGCCTCAACTGGGTGGATATCCCTGATTTCCCATTGACTTAAGTGGCGTCCGCCACCATAACGCGCGGCGCGTCCGGCGGCTGCGGGATTTCCCGGGGTCCGGCGGCGTTTTACATCTGGCCGATCCGGGGTAAACCTTTTGTCGGTTTGATGCGACCAAGGATCATCGGTCGTACAGATATCTCCCGTGGAGGGGTGCCCGAGTGGCTAAAGGGGACGGACTGTAAATCCGTTGGCTATGCCTACGCTGGTTCGAATCCAGCCCCCTCCACCAGTCTTTACCTGCCGTGCGAATACTTTCCTGCTTCGCAAAATCCAAGCCAGCCGAAATCCGGTGTAGACTGTCCCACCATTATCAAGGGGACCCGTCCATGCCTCATGCGTCTCGCCGTGACATTCTGACCGCCGTCGCAGGTCTCACGGCTGCCCAGGCCATTCCCGTTCTGCCGTTCATGAGGTCCGCCATGGCACAGGGAATGCCCGCCGCTACGCCACAATCCGCAGCCGCGATCGTCGCCGCGATCCGCGAAAAGCGCATGACCGCCACCGATGCGGTGAAGGCTGCGCTCGCCCGTGCCGAGCAGATGAAACACCTCAATGCTTTCATCACCCTCAACACGGAGGGCGCGGTTGCGGCGGCGCAGAAAATCGACGCGATGGTCGCGGCGGGGCAGCCCTTGCCGCCGCTTGCCGGGCTGCCGATCGTGGTCAAGGACAACATCAACACCGCCGACATGCCGACCACCGGCGGCACCGAGGCCTTGCGCAATGCGCGGCCGAAATCGAATGCGCCATCGCTGCAGAAGCTGATCGATGCCGGCGCCATCGTGATCGGCAAAACCAATCTGCACGAACTTGCCTTCGGGATCACCTCGACCAATGCGGCGTCCTTCGCGGGCCACGTGAAGAACCCGCATGACCTGATGAGCATACCCGGCGGCTCGTCGGGCGGTACCGCGGCGGCGATCGCCGCCGGCATCGTCACGGCCGGTCTCGGCAGCGACACCGGCGGCTCGACACGCATCCCGGCCGCGCTAACCGGGACTGTCGGCCTGCGTCCCTCGGTCGGAAATGGTGGCGCGGAGCGGCGCTATCACGATGCCAATGCCGTGGTGCCGATCAGCCGCACCCGCGACACCATCGGCCCGATGGGCCGCACGGTGGCAGACGTCGCCTTGCTGGATGCCGTGGTGACCGGCACGCGGGTCGCAAACGCCCGGCCGCTGAAGGGAAAGCGGATCGGCATTCCGCTGTCGTTCTGGAGCGGGCTTGATCCGGACCTTGAGGCGGTTGCGAAGGCCGCGCGAGGCAAGCTGGAAACCGCGGGCGTGGTGTTCGTCGACGGCGACCTGCCGGGTCTTGCAGACCTGAATGCCAAGGTGTCGTTTCCGGTCGCGCTGCACGAGCCGGTGGAGGACATTCCAGCCTATCTGAAAGCCTCGGGCATCGACGGCGTGACGATCGCCGATATTGCCGGACAGATCAAAAGCCCGGACGTGCAGGGCGCGTTCGGCGCGATCTTGAAGGACGTGTTCGGCAAGGATTACCCTGATGCGATGAAGGTGCACCGGCCCGCGCTCCAGAAGCTCTATGCCGATTATTTCAGGAGCAACAATCTCGACGCCATGCTGTTTCCGACCACGCCCGCGCCAGCGGTGCCAATCGATGCGGAGAAGGGCTCCGGCGACATGTCGATTGCCGGCGGCAAGCCGGCGCCGACCTTTGCAACAATGATCCGCAATACCGACCCGGGGAGCAATGCCGGCATCCCGGGCCTGTCGCTGTTTGCCGGAATGACAAAAGGCGGTCTGCCGGTCGGGATCGAAATCGACGGACCGCTCGGCAGCGACAGGGCGCTGCTGGCGCTCGGGCTTGCGATCGAAGCTCTGCTCGGAACGGCGCCGCTGCCTGCGGCGAAGTGAGGGGTGAGGGCGCCGGACCGTTCGTGCCGGCGCGGCGTGGCCGGAGTTCCCCTGAATGCCGTATAGGGTCTTGTTTCCCGCGGCATTTTGTGAAACCAAGCGGGCCGCCGGACCCGCAAAGCTGCGGGTTTCGCTAAGCGGGTGTAGCTCAATGGTAGAGCAACAGCCTTCCAAGCTGATGACGAGGGTTCGATTCCCTTCACCCGCTCCAATACTTAGCTGGATTTCGGGTGACAGTTTTGCAGCCGGTTTTGCAGGCTTTGGGCCCCTTGTGTTCTTAGC
>JAEZBA010000186.1 GCA_023430245.1 Pseudomonadota bacterium | reverse complement strand
AACCAGGACGCAGTCATTGACACTTTCCTTTGTTGCTCGCTCGCGCATCCATGCGGACGTGCGGACGCACGTCGCTTTGCTTTGCAAGCGTACGAATGGCTCGTTGTGGGTTGAGGGCCGGCTGAGGAGTTTCAGTCAGCGCAATTGGCAGCCGGTCACCGACCGGCCGTTGAGACAGCTAATGAAATTGCCCTTGGTTCTGAAAATTACGCCCCCGTAAAACCCGTCTGACGCACCCATGCCAGCGGCCCGGAGCATTGGACAACACGTCCTGAAGCGGAATCGCCGTTATTGGTGAACCGGCTGACGGCGCTTCCGGCGCAGCGTTGCGATCGTGGTCTCGATGATCGCTTCGCCTGCCGCCAGCAACGCATCCGGCGTGATGCGCAGTGAAGGCTCCGGCACATGAATGAAAGCTGAAAGTTCCACGCCGTGTGTTTCGCTCGCGCGCGTCGCATGCCAGAGAATGTAATTGCACAGATAATCACCGGCATTGCGCGACAGCCGCGCCGGCAATCCGGCGCGCTTTACAGCGCGCAGCAAGCCCGCAGTCGGCGCGCGTACGGCGAGGGTGCGAGCCGCGGTCGCATCGATTGCACATGGGCCGCGTGTGAAACCGCCTGCATCGGGATAATGCGAGATGCGATTGCGTGCGAGCGTCTCGACCCGGATCGCGCGCGAGCGCGTGGCGAGGCCGAACATGAGGATCGCGTCCGGTTTGAACGTCTCCAGAAGCCGCGGCAGCGCGCGATCCACTGCCTTGTAGCGCGTGGGGAAAACATGCGCCTTGACGGTCGCTCCCGGCCAATCTTCGCGAGCAAGCGCACGTACCAGCGGCCCGGTCGGGTTGTCCGGAGCGCCGGGAAACGGGCCGAAACCGGTGACGAGGATCCGGAGTCGGCGGCTGCTGGAACGTGCCGGAGCGGCGGGGATTGACCTCCGGACCTTGCGTTTCGACCGGGATTTTTTTGCCATGGCCCTGACTGTGTTCGCGATCAATTGCTCCCTGAAAGGGATAGAGGACGAGGACAAATCGTCAACCGATGTGCTGATCCGGCAATTGCTGGACGCATTGGCCGGCCACGGCGTGTCCGGCGGCGAGATCGTTCGCGCCGCCGATCACGACATCAAGCCCGGGGTCGAGAACGACGAGGGCAAGGGGGATGCGTGGCCGGGCCTTCTCAAGCGGTTGATGGCCGCCGATATCCTCGTGATTGGCACCCCGATCTGGCTCGGCCAGCCCTCCAGCGTCTGCAAGCGCGTGCTCGAGCGCCTCGATGCCATGATCCATGACATGGACGATCGCAAGCGCATGAAGACCTATAATCGGATCGCGCTGGTCGCGGTGGTCGGCAACGAGGACGGCGCGCATCACGTCTCGGCCGAACTCTATCAGGCCCTGTCCGATTGCGGATTCACGATCCCCGCCAACGGCATGACCTACTGGGTCGGCGAAGCGATGCAGTCGAAGAATTACAACGAATTCCGGTCCGCGCCGGACACGGTCGCGGTGGCGACCGCGATGGCCGCCGCCAATGCCGCGCATCTGGCGCGGCTGCTGAAGACGGATAATTATCCCGGCGTGCCGTGAGCGGGTGACGCGCGGCCTTACAGAAGCTTCCGCATCCGCACCAGCGGCACCGGCGTGCCGCCGCTGGCATCGCTCACATCGGCGACGGCGAGGTATCCGCAGGCGCGATAAAGCGGCACGCCGGCCATCGTCGCCATCAGTTCCGCATGGATGAAGTTCTCGGCGCGGGCGGCGGATTCGCACAGGTCCAGGATCAGCCGGCCGACGCCGCGGCGGGTGAAGTCCGGATGCGTATACATCGCGCGCACCCGCGCGGCATCCTTCGCCGGATTGAGCAGCGCCGGGTCGCGTCCGGGCGAAGCATCGCTGCCATAGAGCGTGGCGCGCCGGCTCCAGCCGCCGCAGCCGGCCAGCTGGCCGTCCTGCTCGACGATGAAATAGGTGCCATCGTCGATCAGCTGGGTGTCGATGCCCATGATCGTGCGGCTGGAGGCGATCTGCGCCGGATTGAGGAACGGCTTCTGCAATTCGCCGATCGCGAGTTCCATCAGCGCGGTCAGCGCCGGGAGATCGTCGCGGGTGGCGAGGCGGTGTTGCAGATTGTTCTTTTCGAGGTCGTTCACGCCCGGATCATTCGTCTTTGCGTTGTTGGTTTTCGCGTCGGTCGTATTCTGGTCACTCGTTGTCACGTCATCCATTTCCACGTCATTCTTGCGCATTCATAATCCCATGGCGCTGGCGATCTCCTCGACCGCAAGCATGGGCGACAGCTGCCCGGCCGCCACCGCCTTTTCGAGTTGCGGCAGCCTGCTCTTCAGTTCCGGATCCGCGCGCAGCCTGGCGAACAGCCGCTCCTCGAGCATCGACCACATCCATGTGACCTGCTGATCGCGGCGTTTCTTGGCCAGCGCGCCCGAAGCACCAGACAATTGCCGATAATCGCAGATGGTCTGCCAGATCGCGGGCAGCCCGTCGCCCGTTAATGCGGAATAGGTGACCACCGGGGGCGTCCAGCCGTCGCTCGCGGGCTTCAATATATGCAGCGCCGCGCGATATTCAGCCGCCGCCTGCTGCGCACGGCGGATATTATCGCCGTCCGCTTTATTGACCGCGATCATGTCGGCGAGTTCCACCACGCCCTTCTTGATTCCCTGCAATTCATCGCCTGCGCCAGGCAACATCAGCACCAGGAAGAAATCTGTCATGCCGGCGACGGCGGTTTCGGACTGACCGATTCCCACGGTCTCGACCAGGACGACGTCGTAGCCCGCAGCCTCGCACAGCAGCATGGTCTCGCGGGTTTTCGCCGCCACACCGCCCAGCGTGCCGGAGGACGGCGAGGGGCGGATGAACGCATTATCGTCCGCTGACAGGCGCTCCATCCGGGTCTTGTCGCCGAGGATCGAGCCGCCGGTGCGTGTGGAGGAGGGATCGACCGCCAGCACCGCGACCCTGTGGCCCTTGCCGGTGAGGAAAGAGCCGAGCGCGTCGATCGTGGTCGATTTGCCGACGCCGGGCGAGCCGGTGATGCCGATGCGGATCGCCTTGCCGGTCTGTGGCAGCAGGTCCTGCACCAGCTGATGCGCCTGCTTGCGGTGATCCTCGCGCCGGCTCTCGATCAAGGTGATCGCACGCGCAAGCGTGGCGCGGTCGCCTGCGCGGATGGCGTCCGCCAGTGTTTGGGTGTCGCTCGTCTTCGAGTTCACGATGGTCAGGAACGCTCAGGGCTTTCGTGCGTAGCGCGTCGTCGCCTTAGCGGCAAACGCGGATTCACTTCCGTCAAAAGCCATAGCACAAGTGCGGGCTAGCGCGCAGCGATCCTAGTCCGAACATAGCTTGTTCTCATCCAGCAATTCGCGGGTCGATCCGGTGGCCCAGGCGCAGTTCGGCTTGGCAACCGCGCGCGCCTCGGTCAGCCGGACACCCGCCAAGGTGATCGCAAGCGCGACCTGCATATACATCGCGAATTCGGGGTTGATCGCTTTGCGCCACAACTCGACCTCGGCCAGCCCCGCGCGCAACTCGTGCTCCGCCGTGGTCATGTCCTTGGCGTCGATCAGGTCGACCGCCCGGAAATAGCGCGGCCGCGGATCGCGTGGATATTTGGCCATCAGGTCGGGCGCGCGCTCCCGCCATTCGGTTGCGTCCTTCGGAGTTTCGGCGTCCGGGATCATCGCGGCGCTGATGAGGCCTTCGCGATAATTCTGCGGCAACGGGGTGAATGCGAAAATGAAGGCTGCCAGACCTGCGAGACCGATCGCAGCTCCTGCGCCTGCAAAACGCGGATGCGGGTCGTCCCGGCGCCAGATCGCCAGCAGCACGGCGCCGACGACAAAGCCGCCGAGCGCGCCACCGGCATGAGCCGCGATATCGACCTTTCCGCCGGAGGACGTAACCGGCACCATCGATGCCACCAGAACGTAAATCGAATTGGTAAGGAGGACGATGCGGTCTCCGCCTTTCGGGAAATGGAAGGCAAGCACCAGCAATGCGGCGAACAGCGCCATCACCGCGCCAGAGGCTCCGACCGACACCAGATTGTCGGGATTGAAGGCGAGCGAAAACAGCGCGCCTGAGATCGCGCCGATGACGAAGAGGGCGGCGAGCCAGCCGCGTCCGACCAATCCCTCGAGGATGCGAGCGGAGATATACAGCGCAACGCAATTGAGCAGGAGATGCATCGCGTCGGCATGCAGCAGCGGTCCCGAAAACAGCCGGAACCATTCGCCCTGCATCACCAGCGGGCGGTAGATGCCGCCGAAGGCAACCAGTGTTGCGATCGAGGGCTGCAACATTCCGGTCCACGGACCGACACCGAACACGATCTCGGCGGCAAAGATCGCGCACAGAACCACGATGATCGCCGTGGTGAGATAGGGAAATCCGGGTTCGACATGGGCGACCGCTGCGGCAGGCGCCACCGGTGCGATCAGCGCGGTTTCGCGCGGCTCCGTCATCAGCTTGCGGATGAAGCGGGTGGGCGGCGCCCACGATCCGAACAGGGAGTTGTTCCAGACCGTCTTGTTCGACGGATCGACGATCCATCCGGACGGCTGCACCTTCGAAAAAATGCTGGATGGGCGCATGGGCTTCAATCGCTCGTGCGCGGTTGCGTCCTGCGGGCCCACCTCCATGATCTGGATTTTCACCGGCATCTTCGCGCGGTGGATGCGCCCGGTATATTGCAGGCAGGCCTTGCCGATGTCGCCGACGGCCTCGGGCGTGAGGTCGAAGGTTTTTCCGGGATTGGTCTCGCGATCGATCAGACAGACCAGCGTCAGGCTGTAGCCGTCATGGTGCATCAACGCGATGTCGCAGTTTTCGGCAAGCGGTGCGGCTTCAGCGACGAGGCCTATCGAATAGCCTTCCTTGGCGACCAATTGCCTTGCGAGATAGGTGCAGAAGGTGTCGGGTGCGTCCGGCAGGATCGAATGAGCAGGCGCGATTTCTGCAACGTCGGTCACGGGCATCTCCCCCAATGCCAAGCGAGTGTCACTTCAATTTGACGCGCGCTCAACCCAATCGGTTCGATTGCCGATCAAAGCCTCTTGATCGCCGGAGGGGCCGGGACAGACCCGTGCGCTTGACTATTCCGCCGCCTTCTGACCGTAGCCCAGCCGCGCGTTGAGCTTGCCGATCAGATCTTCGGCGGCTTCCGCAATCACCGTGCCGGGCGGGAAAATGGCCTCCGCACCGGCGGCCTTCACCGCGTCCCAGTCCTGCGGCGGCACTACGCCGCCGACCACGATCATGATGTCGCCGCGGCCCTGCTTCTCAAGTTCTGCCTTAAGTTCAGGAACGGCGGTCAGATGCGCGGCGGCAAGCGAGGAAAGCCCCACCACGTGCACGTCGTTCTCCACCGCCTGGCGCGCAGCTTCGGCGGACGTGGCAAAAAGCGGCCCGATATCGACGTCGAAGCCCAAATCGGCGAAGGCCGAGGCGATCACCTTCTGGCCGCGGTCGTGGCCGTCCTGGCCAACCTTGGCCACCAGGATGCGCGGCCTGCGGCCCTCGTCGGTTTCGAATTGCGTGACGAGCTTCTGCACCCGCTCGACGGCGTCGGACATTCCGCCGACCTCCCGTTTATAGACGCCGGAGATCGCCTTGATC
>JAEZBA010000094.1 GCA_023430245.1 Pseudomonadota bacterium | reverse complement strand
TTGCGCCTTGGGAAAGCGTTCCGAGAGATGCTCGAGGATCGCAAGCGACTCCCAGATCGTCATGTCGCCGTCGATCAGGACCGGCACCTTGCCGGTTGGCGAATACTTCAGGATCCGCTCGCGGCTGCCTTGCTCGTAAAGCGGGATCACTTCCTCCTCGAAGTCGAGCCCTGTGTGGCGCATCGCGATCCACGGGCGTAGCGACCAGGACGAATAGTTCTTGTTACCGAGAATGAGTTTCAACGCCATCGGTGCCTCTCGATGCAAGCGAACGACCTTGCATGCGTGCCACTCCATTTGCGCGCAAGCGAAAAGAAATGATTGCGTCGATCAGGAGCGTGAATACAGCGCAGGATTCTAGGCCTTGGCAGGCGGTTCCTCAACCGGACCGCCGGCCTGCTTCCAGCCGCCGAATCCGCCGCGGATATGTGCGACCGGCTTCAGCCCCATCTCCTGCGCCGTGTGAGCGGCGAGCGCAGAGCGCATCCCGCCAGCGCAGAAGAACACATATTTCTTGTCCTGTGCGAAAATCGGTTTGTGATACGGGCTTTGCGGATCGATCCAGAATTCCAGCATGCCGCGCGGACAGTGAAACGCACCCGGCACCTTGCCCTCGCGCTGCAATTCGCGGATGTCGCGGATATCGACCAGCAGCACGTCGTCCTTGCCATGAAGTCCGATGGCCTGCTCGACCGAGAGATTTTCGATCTCCCTTTCAGCTTCTTCGACAAGCGATTTGACACTCTTGGTAATGCTTTGGGTCATGGCGCAGCCTTCTCCGGTTGCGCCGTAACTCTCAAAATCATGGCCGGAATACAAGACAAAACAAGAGCGGCGCGGAACCGCCGCGCCGCCATCCGGATCGAACGCTCAACCGGCGTCACATCGCGACGTAGACCGCGACCACCAGGACGACAAGAAGCGCCCCGCCCGTCCACAGCGCCGTGGACAGCATGGATTCCTGGGGTTGCTGCGATTGTTGGGTCTGATCTTGTGCCATAGGCCGTCTCCTCGTTTTGCTGCGGAGGGCCACTGCAAGGAGCGCGTGGCTCCACCGCAGTCTGTACTACGACTTTAGTCTAACCTTTCCGGGCCGGCACTTGTACAATCACTAGTTGCATTTGCACAGGTGCGACAATTCGCGAGGATACTCCTGATCTTCAAACCGAGTCGCCCATGCCCCTGTTCACGATCCCCGATCTTCTCGCGCTCTCTTTCTTCATCGTCTGCTGGCTCGGCTACGCGCTGGTCCTCGAATGGACCAAGCATGGCGAAACCGGGCTTAACGCCCGGATGCACGTCTATCGCGAGAACTGGATGCAGGAGATGTTGCGGCGCGACATGCGCATGGTCGACGCTCAGATCATGGCTTCGCTGCAGAACGGTACCGCTTTTTTCGCTTCGACATCCCTGATCGCGGTCGGCGGCACCCTGACCATTCTGCGCTCGACCGACGATCTCATCACCATCGTGTCGACCTTGCCGTTCGGCGTTCAGACCACACGCATGCTGTGGGAAATCAAGGCCATCGGACTGGCCGTGATCTTCGTCTATGCGTTCTTCAAATTCGCCTGGTCGTACCGGCTTTACAACTACGTGGCGATCATGATCGGGGCGATGCCGCCGTCGTCGGAGAAGGACCAGCCCGAGGCGAAACGGCACGCGCTCAGGACCAGCCGGCTGTGCGAGTCGGCGGGGCGGCACTTTAACCGCGGCCAGCGCGCGTTCTTCTTCGCGCTCGGCTATCTCGGATGGTTCGTGTCGCCCTGGCTGTTATTTGCGAGCACCGCCGCGATCGTGGTGGTGATGTGGGGCCGGCAATTCACGTCCGACGCCAGTGCCTCGGTGGCCGCCGATTGATCAGTCGAGCGCGATCGCAATCCACGCGCAGGACACCAGCGCCACGGACAGCCCGGTCGCAACATTCAGAAGCAGTAGCTCGCGCTTCTGCCGCCGCGCCTCGGCGTCCTCGACCTCCTGGTCGACGCCATGACTGACGCCGGGTACCGCCGAAATTCCGTCGACCGGGATAACGCGCGCTTCGATCCGCATTCCGAGCCCTCCGCCCTGACGAATCGGAGTCTCGGCAAAAATGTTTTCGAATTGGTAACCGTAATGAGGCGTTAAGGCCGGCAGCCGTCGGCGGCTTTGTCGCAGCCAGCGGCGGTGTGCGGTCCGGGAAACAGGTCACTGGTTCGCCCGGTCAGCCAGTAGACGAACAGGCCGATCCATTCCCGCATTGCCGTGTCGGTTCGGGCGAGTCCGCTGGCCAGTGAGCCGAACGGTGCGGCGAGGTCGGCTTCACCGCGCGTGCGGAAATCAACCGGATGGGCCTCGACCGGAAAGCCGGCTTTGCGGAAGATGCCGATCGAGCGCGGCATGTGATGCGCCGAGGTGACCAGCAGCCAGCGCTCGGACGGCTTCGGCTTTACAAGCTCCTTGGTGAGCACGGCATTCACTACCGTGTTGCGCGCGCGCTTTTCCAGGATCACGCGATCGCGGGGGATGCCGAAGCTCTCGAACAGGGTCGGCACGAAATCGGCTTCGCTCGCACCGCCTATTAGCCGGCCGCTGCCGCCCGTAAAGACGATGCGCGCGGACGGATGGTCGCGCGCAAGCTTCGCCACCGCAGTCATCCGCTCCGCGGCCTCGTTGAGCGCGATGTCGTCGCGGGCGGCCGAGACATCGGGTGAGACGGCGCCGCCGAGCACCACGATGCCGTGTGGCGAGCCGCGTTTCGGATCCCATTTCGGGAAACGCTCTTCCAGCGGCAGCATCAGCGCATTGCCGACCGGTGCGATGCCAACGATAACGAGCAGCAGGATTGCACCGATGAGAAGCCCTTGTCCGAACCGGCGAAAGCGCGTGTTCATCAGCAAAATGCCGACGAGCGCCAGCGCCATCAGAAGATTGGACGGTAGCGCGAAGAAGCCGAGAATTTTCGACAGCCCGAACATCGCTATCTCTTCGTGGTCCGGACCATCGCTCAGCTATTTCTTCGACCGCTCGGCTTCGTAGCGCTTCCGGGTTTCGTCATTCATCGGGTAAAGACCGGGCAGCGCCACGCCCTTCTCTACCTCGCGAACCACCCACTCCTCATAGATTTCGTGTTCCGCGCCCTCTTTGGCGACATCCTCGACCATCGCCTGCGGAATGACCACCGCTCCATCGTCGTCGGCGACGATCACGTCATTCGGGAAAATCGCGCAGCCGCCGCAGGCAATCGGTTCGTTCCAGCCAACGAAGGTCAGCCCGTTGACCGATGCGGGCGCGGCAATGCCGGCGCACCAGAGCGGCAGCCCGGTCTTGAGGATGCCGGTCTTGTCGCGCATCACGCCGTCGGTGATCAGCGCCTGCACGCCGCGCTTGACCATGCGCATCACCAGGATGTCGCCGAAAATCCCGGCATTGCGCACGCCCATCGCGTCCGCAATCGCGATGCAGCCTTCCGGCA
>JAEZBA010000134.1 GCA_023430245.1 Pseudomonadota bacterium | reverse complement strand
CCCTTCAGGTCGGCGGACAATTCGTGCCGCGACCAGTCCGACTTGATGCTGAGCTCGGGCGCGACTTTTTCGAACGTCGATCCTTTCGGGAACTGGCGCTGACCCGGATTGCTGTTGTAGCCGCCAGATACTTCCAGCGCGGGCTTGTAGAGGAACGAGCCGGCATAGAAGCCGACCGGGCCGAACGGATCTTCCTCATCCACGCGCTTGCGGATCGGGCGTGCCGCAACCGTGCCAGTCGCATCAAGCGGGATCGGCGCGGTATTGGTGGCACGCCGGCGCTGCGCGGCGCGGCTCTCCTGCTGCTGAAACACCGGCGCGACCGAGCGATCGGGAGCGGTCGCGGCAATCGGCGGAAGATTTTCGGCATCGGTGCGCGCGCGCTTCTGTGCGGCCTCCCTCGCCTTGCGCCGGACGCGGGCATTGGTGGCGTCGAAGCCGGTGGTGCCGGCGGCACTCGACACCGGCGCGATCGGCTCGCCCGGCCGCGCCGGTGCGCCGGGCCTGCGGAATTGCTGGGTGCGGCCTGAATCGAAATGCGGATCGAACAGGGTCGGCGTCGAAGGATCGCGCGGCTCGGCCTGCTGCGCCAAGGCCGGCACGCTCGCGCAGAGGCCGGCCAGGCTGAGCACCACGATCGGGACGAGGCCGCGCGCCACGCATCAACTCCTGCCGCGCCCGCACGCCAGCGCCCTCACATGGGGGCGCGCACATACGGGCAGCCAGCCTTGCGGCCGGCGGAAATGGTTAACGGAGTTAAAACGGAGATGGTTAACGGCGGGTTAGGACACCCAGCCCTGCAATTCGCGCAGCACCACCGCGCGGATCGCCTGCATCCCCTGTGGGCTGTCGTTCAGGCATGGAATGGCGGCGAAATTCACCCCGCCATGGGCCTTGAAGATGTCGCCGTTCTCGACCGCGATCTCTTCCAGCGTCTCGAGGCAATCGGCGGAGAAGCCCGGCGTCACGATCGCGAGATTCTTCACCCCGCCTTGCGCCAGCGCCTCGACCGTCTTGTCGGTATAGGGCTTGATCCATTCCGCCGTGCCGAACCGCGACTGGAAGGTCATGCGCAAGCGGTCTTCGCCGTACCCGAGCGCGTCGCGGAGAAGCCGCGTGGTCTTGGCGCAATGGCAATAATAGGGATCGCCCTTGTCGAAATAGTCCTGCGGAATACCGTGGAAGGACGCGAGGATCACCTCGGGCTCGAAGGCGAGCTTCGCCAGTTCTTCGCGCATGGACGAGGCCAGTGCATCGATATAAGCAGGCTCGTCATGGTACGGCGGCGCCACCCGCAAGGTCGGCTGCCACCGCATCGTCATCAGGTGCTTGAAGGCCGCGTCGCAGGCGGTCGCCGTGGTCGCCGCCGCATATTGCGGATAAAGCGGCACATAGAGAATGCGGTCGCAGCCTTTCGCCATCAGCGCATCGATCGCCGAGCCGACGGACGGGTTGCCATAGCGCATGCCCCACTCGACCTCGAGCCGGGCATCGACCGGTGCAAGCGACGCGGCGAGCTTCTGCGCCTGCGATCGGGTGATGGTCTTGAGCGGCGATTCATTCAGTTCGCGGTTCCAGATCGTGTCGTAGTCATGGCCCTTGGTGGCCGGTCGCCTGGTCAGAATGATCAGGTTGAAAACCAGCTTCCAGGTCAGCGAGTTTTCCTCGATCACCCGCTTGTCGGACAGAAATTCCTTCAGATAGCGCCGCATCGACCAGTAATCGGTCGCATCCGGGGTGCCGAGATTGGCGATCAGAACGCCGATTTTGCCGGATTTGACCGGCGGATGGCCGGCAGGCCGATGCGATCCCGCGACCGCGTCTGACGATGCGTCGTTCATGACGCCATGCTAAGCCACACCTTCCCGCCGGAAATCAATGACCAAAATGACCATCACCCGCCGCCTGCTCCTGCTCGGATCGTCCGCCCTGGCGCTGATCGCCGCCCTGCCCCGCCTGACATCGGCCCAGGCCACGCGATCGCGCGTCACCTTCGTCCTGGTCAACGACATCTATCAGATGAGCGAGCAGCCGGCGCCGGACGGGCAACCCCGCGGCGGTTTCGCGCGCCTGGCTGCGGTGGTGAAGGCTGAGCGCGCCAAGGGGCCGGTGATCTTTGTTCACGCGGGAGACACGTTGTCGCCCTCGCTGATGTCCGGCATCGACCAGGGCGAGCACATCATGGTGCTGACCAACATGATCGCGCCGGACGTATTCGTGCCAGGCAACCACGAATTCGATTTCGGCAAGGACGTGTTCTTCAAGCGGATGGCCGAGGCCAAATTCCCGATTTACTGCGCCAATATCCTCAACCCCGACGGCACGCTGGCCAAGGGCCTGCAGGAGCGCACCATCCTGACCGTCGAAGGGATCCGGATCGGGATCGCGGCGGCGACCGACGAGGAAGCCGTCATCCTGTCGAGCCCGGGCGACCTGAAATTCCCGAAGGCGGTCGAGACCGTCGAGAAACAGGCGGCGGCGCTGCGCAAGGAAGGCGCCGACTTCGTCGTGGCCTGCGTCCATACCGATCGCGCCAAGGACGAGGCGATGTACCGCTTGAATATCGTGGACCTGATCCTGAGCGGTCACGACCACGACCTCTGGCTCAATTACGACGGCCGCACCGCCGCGGCGGAGTCGAGCTACGACGCGCATTTCGTCACCTGCATCGATGTCACCTTCACAACGCGCACCAATGACGGACGCCGCGAGGTGGTCTGGCATCCGGAATTCCGCGTCGTCGACACCCGCAATGTGACGCCGGACCCCGACGTCCTCGCCGTCGTCGAAGGCTATGAGAAGAAGCTGTCAGGCGCGCTCGATGTTGCAATCGCGACGACCGCGGTCGAACTCGACAGCCGCAATGCCACGGTGCGGACGCAGGAGGCGGCGATCGGCGATCTGATCGCGGATGCGATGCGCGCCGAGGCCGACGCCGAGATCGCCATCACCAATGGCGGCGGCATCCGTGGCGGGCGTGTCTATCCGGCGGGCACCACCATCACGCGACGCGATGTCATGGCGGAGCTGCCGTTCAACAATCACATCGCGGTGCTCGACCTGTCGGGACGGGCGATACGAGCCGCACTCGAAAACGGCTTCAGTTATCTGCCGCGTGCAGCCGGACGCTTTCCGCAGGTATCGGGCCTGAAAATCGTGGTCGATCCGTCACGGCCGGTCGGTCAGCGGGTGGTGTCGGTCGAGACCGGCGGCAAGCCGCTGGAGGACAGCCGTATCTACCGGCTCGCGACCAACGACTTCATGTCGGGCGGCGGCGATGGCTACGAGATGCTTAATAACGTGCGCGAGATCGTCCCTGGCCACGACGGACCGCTGATGACCAATGCCGTCATCGAGTATCTGCAGAAGATCAAGACGGTGCGGACCGGAATCGAAGGACGCATCGTATTCAAACAGGGATAAGCGGTCCCTAATCGAAACGCCCTCTCCCATGCGGGAAAGGGCGCATCATTGAAAACGCGATGAGCTCTGTGCTTACGGCGCGAAGCGCAGCTCGAGCCCGGCCAGACCGCCGAAAACGTTCAGGCCGACCTGCCCTTCCACACTGAGCGGCTGCAGCGCGAACGAGTTGTTGGAGCCGCCATACAGCACGTTGGCGCCAAGACCGACGCCGACCGCAGCTCCGGCGGTCACGCCGCCGTAATTGCCCGACAGGTCGCCCAGCCCGATCTGCTGGGTCGGTGCGAACACGCCCCACACCAGACTGGATACGGCGGTGCCGCCGAGATCGACGCCGGCGCGGCGGAGAACCGCGGTATAGAGCTGCCGCGGCCCGAAATCCGGGCGGAAGATGCAGCTCAGTTCGGTGACGGAACCGATGACGAAGCCGACCGAGCCGCCGCCCCGGCATTCTAGGACGCCGGCCTGAACCTGTTGTTGCGCGGACGCCGGCATGGCGGATGCCGAGACCAGCATCACGGCGGCGAAGAGCGATGATCGGAGCATGAAGTTCCCTCTTGAACCTTGAGAATCGTGAAAGAGCCGGGGCCAATTGGCGCCAGAAGTCAGGCCGAAATTAGTCCGCGCCGCCCGCCCGCAAGTTACAGGCACGAAGCTGCATTTTCGTTAAATGGCGCGCCGGAATCTGCCGGCGTCGGCTACTTCAGGTTGCCGCAGAAGCGCTGGATGCGCCGCCCCGCCTCTTCCAGATCTTCGGTCTTGGTCGCGTAGGAAATGCGGAACGCCGGTCCGGCCCCGAACGCGGATCCCTGCACCACCGCAACCCCCTCGGTTTCCAGCAATTCGGTGACGAAATCCTCGTCGGTCGCGAGTTTCTTTCCCGACGGCGTGGTCTTTCCCATCGTGCCGGCGCAGGACGGATAGACGTAAAACGCGCCTTCGGGCGTCGGGCATTTGATGCCGCTGGCCTGATTGAGCATCGACACGATCAGGTCGCGGCGCTCTTTGAACACCGCGTTGTGCTTGGCGATGAAATCCTGCGGCCCGGTCAAGGCCTCGACCGCGGCCCATTGCGCCACCGCCGACGGGTTGGAGGTCGACTGCGACTGCAGCATCGCCATCGCCTTGATCAGATGGTCCGGTCCGCCGGCATAGCCGATGCGCCAGCCGGTCATGCAATAGGCCTTCGACACGCCGTTGAGCGTGAGCGTGCGCTCGTAAAGACCCGGCTCCACCTGCGCCGGCGTGGTGAAGACGAAGTCGTCATAGACCAGGTGCTCGTACATGTCGTCGGTCAGCACCCAGACATGCGGATACTTCATCAGCACGTCGGTGAGCGCCTTGACCTCGTCGCGGGTATAGGCCGCGCCGGTTGGGTTGGAGGGCGAATTGAAGATCAGCCACTTGGTCTTCGGCGTGATCGCCTTTTCGAGTTGCGATGCGGTGAGCTTGAAGCCGTTCTCCATCGTGGTCACGACCGAAACTGGCGCGCCGCCGAGCAGCGCCACGATCTCCGGATAGCTGACCCAATAGGGCGCCGGGATAATCACTTCATCACCCGGATTGATGGTGGCCATCAGCGCATTGAACAGCACCTGCTTGCCGCCGGTGCCGACGATGATCTGCGACGGCTTGTAATCGATGCCGTTCTCGCGCTTGAACTTGGCCGCAATCGCGGCCTTCAGCTCCGGGATCCCGTCGACCGCGGTGTATTTGGCCGCCTTGCCGGTCTCAATCGCCTTGATGCCGGCCGCCTTGATGTTGGCCGGGGTATCGAAATCGGGCTCGCCTGCGCCGAGCCCGATCACGTCACGGCCGGCGGCGTTGAGCGCGCGCGCCTTGTCGGTCACCGCGATGGTGGCGGACGGCTTGATGCGGGCGAGCGCGTCGGCGAGGAAGGCCATTGGAGGGGCTCCGGTCTTGCTTGCAGGTGGATACCAAGGGATTGCGAGGGCTTGGTAATGCCCATTTTGCTGCGCCGCAAGCAACAATCGGTGATGGGCACATTCAGGAACGCGATGGCTCGGCGCCCCCGCAACCGCCCCGCGTCGGCGATCGATCGCAGGCGGCACGGCACCCGCGAGGCCTCGGGTCTGGGGCGCCGTGGCTTGCCGTTATCGGACTCAGGTCAACACGTCCACAGTGACAGGGTGCGCTGCGATAAGCCTCTCCAGTTTGAAGCGATTAAAGCAAACACGAAACGTTTATTTCGCTGCAGCGCGTTGTCACGCAATGAACGTCACTTTGTGATGCGGTGCCGTATGGCCGCCTTGCAAAGGCCGGGCTTTTCTTATTGTCTCCGGCGCGTCATCATGACCGTGTGGGGACCGCGGCTGAAAAATCTGAGTCAGGAGCCACGGATGTACACGCTCTATTCGATGCAGCGCTCAGGCAATTGCTACAAGGTGCGCCTTGCTCTGGCGCAACTGCAGATTCCGCATGCGCTGGTCGAGGTCGACATCCTGAAGGGCGAAACCCACACACCGGATTTCCTTGCCAAGAATCCGAACGGCCAGATTCCACTGCTGGAAGTCGAGTCCGGCCGCTATCTCGCCGAGTCGAATGCGATCCTCTGGTATCTTGCGGAAGGCTCCCATCTCGATGGCGAGGGCGCGCTCGAGCGCGCGCGCGTGCTGCAATGGATGTTCTTCGAGCAGCACGCGATCGTGCCGAATATCGGTGCCGCGTATTTCTGGCTATGCCTCGTCAAAGGCGGCCGCGAATTACAGCAACACGCGCTTGACGACTGGATGGAGGAAGGCCAGCGCTCGCTGAACCTGCTCGACAAGCACATGGCGCGCAATCGCTTCGTCGCCGGCGACCGCTATTCGGTGGCCGATGTCACGCTCTATTCCTACACGCATCTCGCCGAGCAATGCGATTTCGACCTGCGCCCGTTTCCGGCCTTGCGTGACTGGTTCGCCCGCGTGGCCGCCGAGCCGCTTCACGTCGCGATGGATCACCGGCCAGAGGCCTTGAGCGTGGCGGCGGAGTGAAAAAGTTAACCGCTCGTTAACGGTTAAGGTGCGGTTAACCTCTTGTCATCAAATTGCCATCAGAGCTGACGGCTTGCGCCGCTTTCTGGCCGGGCGGCTGCCGCCATCCCGTAAGATTATGCCTCCGGGGGTTGATTCGCTCTATCGGAGCCATTGACATGATCAGGGAACGGGTGGCCGGGATCGGATTCCATCATCCCGAACGCAACGCCCGGCCGTTGACGAAGCGGAAGCTTGTGCTGGCGCATCTTCTGATGACCGCTGCGCTCGTGATTTGCATTGTCGTCGCATTGACCGCGGTCGCCATCGGCACCGCACGGGCGTTAGGCTCGAACGCGCCTGGCCACAGCAGCGCCCTCCTCCAATCAATCTGACTCCTGACAGGACACGCTGATCGCAAGCCCGTGACCTGACGCGTTGCGGCATTCCGGCGCTCTTACGGAACGCCCGCCGGATGGTTACGGTTGGACCATCCGGGTTCGGAGAGCGTTGGACATGAAAACTCTTGCGATTGCGGCGATACTCACGCTGTCCGCGGTCACAGCGCAGGCGCAGGTCTTCAAATCGGACACGGGCGATATCCGCGTCGAGACCATCGTCTCCGGTCTGTCCTACCCATGGGCCCTGGCGTTTCTTCCGGATGGGCGGATGCTCGTGACCGAGCGCGGCGGCAGCATGCGCATCGCGACCCGCGACGGCAAATTGTCGTCACCGCTCGGCGGCGTTCCGAAGGTTCTGTCCCAGAATCAGGGCGGCCTCCTGGACGTAATCCTCGACCGCGATTTCGCGACCAACAACACGATCTATTTCTGCTATTCCGATCCGGTCGATGGCGGCGCCCAGACAGCGCTCGCCCGCGCCAGGCTCGACGTCGCAAAAGCGCAACTGACTGACGTTCGGCGCATCTTCCGGCAGGAAGGTCCGCCCTCCCGCGGCCTGCATTACGGGTGCCGCATCGTGCAGGCGCGCGACGGCAACCTGTTTCTGACCACCGGCGACCACGGCAGCGCGTCAAAGAGCGCCCAGACGCTGGACAACCATATCGGCAAGATCATTCGTATCGCGCCGGACGGCTCGGTCCCGAAGGACAATCCGTTTGTCGGGCGCGCGGACGCCAAGCCGGAAATCTGGAGCTATGGCCATCGCAACAGCCAGGGCGCGACGCTGCATCCGGCAACCGGCAAATTGTGGATGCACGAGCACGGTCCGCAGGGCGGCGACGAACTCAACATTCCCGAGGCCGGCAAGAATTACGGCTGGCCGGTGATCGGCTTCGGCGTCAATTATGGTGGCGCCAAAATCCATGAAGGGACCAGCAAGACCGGGATGGAGCAGCCGATCCGGCAATGGACCCCGGTGATCGCACCATCGGGTTTCACCATCTATACCGGCGATCTGTTCCCGCAATGGAAAGGCAATGCCTTTATCGGCGGATTGCGGACGCAAACACTGGTGCGGCTCGAACTCGATGGCGAGAAAGTCACGCGCGAGGAGCGCATGCTGCGCCAGTTGAGCGAACGCATCCGCGACGTGCGTACCGGGCCCGACGGTGCGCTGTGGCTCGTCACCGACGATGCGCAGGGCCGCATTCTGCGGCTGACGCCGGCGAAATAATCACCATTTCTGGAACACGAAGAATGCGCCGATCGCGATGAAGGCGAAGCCCACCGCGTAATTCCAGGTGAACGGCTCCTTCAGATAAACCACCGAGAAGCCGGCAAAGACAATCAGCGTAATCACCTCCTGGATCGTCTTGAGCTGCGCGGTCGTATAGACTTCGCTGCCCCAGCGATTGGCCGGCACCGCCATGCAATATTCGACGAAGGCGATGCCCCAGGCCACGAAGATCACGATCAGCAGCGGCTGTTCCTTGAACCGCAGGTGACCGTACCAGGCGAGAGTCATGAAGACGTTGGAGCCGAGCAGCAAGAGGATCGGCAGCAGATACGGCGATGTAAGTGACATGGGGAACCGTTTGGCGTGAGTGACAGCGGTTTCTAGCATCGCCATTGCGAAAGTGCGCTGCCCCTCCTCACGCTAAAAAATGATCAGGCGGGGCGCCGCAGAGCGGTCGCATTTTCGTGCCCCAGGCTTTACGCTTGGCTTTCCTCCCCGGAGAATCACGATGCGCCAGACCACATTCCATGCGACCGCCCTTGCCGTCGCCATCCTTCTTGCGGCGCCGTTTGGTGCGCACGCTCAGCAGAAGCAGCCGCCGCAGAAAGGACCGCCGCCGCCTGCTCCGGCCAAGCCCTACACCCCGATCGCCGTGACGTTTCCGCCGCCGATCAACGACCCGAGTTACGACGCCTTCCGCAAGCAGCTTGGCGAGATCGGCGCGAAAAAGGATCGCGCCGCGCTGGCAAAGCTCGTCGTGACGCAGGGCTTTTTCTGGGAAGGCGAGAAGGGCGACCAGGCCGACAAGAAGAAGTCCGGGATCGACAATCTCGCCGCCGCGATCGTGCTGGGCGGGAAACAGCCAATCGGCTGGGACATCCTGCAGGGCTACGCCGCCGACCCGACCGCGACCGCCTTTCCCGGCAGGCAGGGCGTGATCTGCTCGCCGGCCGATCCGCAATTTGACGAGAAGCAGCTTGAAGATGTGGCCAAGGCCACCGGGACCGATCCCGGCGACTTTGCCTATCCGCTCGAGGAAACCGTCGAGGTTCGCGGCGCCCCCCGCGCCGATGCGCCGGTGACAGAAAAGCTCGGCATGGTGCTGATCCGCATCATGCCAGATCCCAAGCAGGCCGCCCCGAAACAGAACGAGGTGCCGTTGGTGCGGGTCGTAACCCCGTCCGGGAAGGTTGGCTACATCTCCGCCGACATCCTGTCGCCGCTCGGAAATGACCAGCTTTGCTACATCAAGGACGCCAGCGGCTGGAAAATCACCGGCTATGTCGGCGCCGGCGCGGGGCAGCAATAGCCGGGAAAAGTCTCAGCGGCCCGGTTGCGGATTCCGTATCCCGGGCGCTGATCCGCACACGAAGAAAACGGTAACATTGAACCGCTTGAGACTCTGCTCTCGCGGAGTTTTGAGGCCTGCGCATATTGAATTTTGCCACATATTTGGGTCAGAGTTTCGTCAACATTGATCTTGGGGAGCCGGGTTTTCAACATGAAGTGGATACGAGGGCTGGCATTCGCCGGCATAGTGGTTGCGTGCGGCCTTCCGGCGCCGGTTGTTGGACAGGGCGCGGGTCAGGTTCCGGCACCGACGATCAACGATCGCGATCCGGGCGTCGACGGCAACGAAGGGTTCACGCTACCCTACGAGTTCAGGCGCCAGGCGGTGTTCTACCGCACGCACGAAGCGCCCGGCACGATCATCGTCAACACGCATGATCGCTTCCTGTATCTGGTGCAGGGCGACAACCGCGCCATCCGCTACGGCGTCGGCGTCGGCCGCGACGGCTTCCGCTGGGGCGGCGTTCACAAGATCTCGCGCAAGAGCGAATGGCCGGACTGGACGCCGCCGCCGGAAATGATCCAGCGCCAGCCCTATCTACCGCGCTTCATGGCCGGCGGTCCGGGCAATCCGATGGGCGCGCGCGCGCTTTACATCGGCAGCACGGTGTATCGCGTCCACGGCACCAATGCACCGGAGACCATCGGTCACGCGGTGTCGTCCGGCTGCTTCCGGCTGGTGAACAGCGAGATCGAAGATCTGTATGCGCGCGTGCCGGTCGGCACCAAGATTGTGGTGCAGCACCGCTAGGATCGCGACTGACCTCTGATAATTCAAACACGGCCAGCGTAAGCTAGCCGTGTTTTTTTGTGCGTGTGTCTTCGCGTGTCATGCGCGTCACGCGACAGTTGCAATTTGAACCATTGCTTTAGCGTCCGCGTCACCCTGCTCGCGGATCGCTCTTGCGTCTTAAGCGAGCTTAAGCCGTGGCTTCGGTATAGCGCTGCTGTCGCAGGGCCGAAGACCATGAAACTCCTCTCGCTGTTGAAGTCATCTCCGCCTTATCACTGGCTGTTCCCGCCGCGGCCCCTGTTCCGCGATCGCAAGCCACCGAGCGAAAAGCCGGAAAAGCCGGCCGTCGGTCCGGTCGGCGTTCTCGCCGGCGGCATGCTCCTCGCCAGTCTCGTCGTGACCACATCTGCGGTGTTGCGCGGTCCGGTTTCGGCGTCGACGACCGACGGTTATGCGGCTGCAGGACGCGAAGCCGAGCACGGCGAGGACATGACCGTGACTCCGGTGATCGCCATGATCGACCGCAACTGTGCCGAGCACGCGCGCGAAAAGCTGATGGTCGGTCTGACCAATTACTATCTGCAGCGGCGCCTGCGCCCAGGCGCAACGTCGGATGATGCGGCCGAAACCTCGTCGCTCACCGGCGTCCTTGCCGGCCCGGGCGATCCCGCCGCCATGACCCCCGAGACATCCTGCCAGGGCTGAAACCGCCACCCGGCGGCCACGCCGGCGGGCTTTTCAGCGGGCGCAGCAATCGCCATCCTCTCGACATGAAGCCGGCCTAACGACCGGTATTCGACAAGATCGCGATCGAGCCAGGCGGCGCCGCGGCGCCGCCTTTTGCTGTATGTGGACGTCTCATG
>JAEZBA010000101.1 GCA_023430245.1 Pseudomonadota bacterium | reverse complement strand
CACATCGGCTTTGTCGATGCGAGCCCCGAGCCTCGACGCTTGAAGTCACGCGCTGTCAGGCGTCGTCCTGTTCCGGGCGGCGCAGGAAAGCGAGGATGATGGCGAAGCTGGTCGACAGCACCGTCGTCTTGGCCCAGATGCCGTTCGACGCCGCCGTCACAATTAGCAGGAACAATGCCGGCATGATTGCCCAGCGGCTCGAATAATATGGAAGAAAGCTGAACAGGAAGATGACATAGGCCGCGAATAGCGGGATGGTCAGCGCGAGCCCGCATGCCAGGATGAAGTTCGCCCAGGAAATCTCGATGGCCAGCAGGTTGAGGTCGGTCTGCCTTTGCACGAGACCGGAAAGATCCTCGCGCGACATTCCGAACCACAGGTCCGCGGTGGGAAGACCGGAGATGAGGTCGATCGCGATCTGCCGCGTGCTGCCGCTGCCGATATCGTATTCGAACCGGCTCAGCATGGTGTCGAAGACGCCGAGATACCACAGCACGTAAACCGCGGCCACGAAGAACGGCATGCCGACCACGGCGTAGACGAGTCCGGCCTGGTTGAAGCGGCCGGACGCGAGTTGGCTGACAACGCTGATGATGAAATAGAGGCCGATGACCGCTGCCGCGACCACCATGGCGGTGCGGCCGCCGGTCGTGAAGATGGCGGCGAAGGCGGCGAGTGCCAGTAGCATGCGAAAAGCGCTTGCCCACGTGAGCCGGATCGGCGTCGAGACCAGGCAGGCGATGCAATAGACCCCCAGCATGGTCGCGGCCGATAGCTGGTTCTCGAAAAAGGCGCGCGATCTGAACTGGCCCAATTCCCAGGAATCCGGGGTCAGGCCGCCGATCACCAGGAATTTTGCGGCGTATTCGAAAAATAGCAGCCCGATATTGATGACGAAATAGATGTCGAGAAGCGTGCGCAACTGGCGGAGATTGTCGTAAGGCAGACAAATCCAGACGACGACAATCACAAGCGCGGCCAGGAACGTGTCGACGAACGGCGCGATCGACAATTGCTTGAACAAGATCGCATAGACGGCGGTGGCGGCGATCGCCAGCGCGAAGAAAATCAGCCGCCAGTCCGAAAGGCAAAGATAGAGCACATTTCCGCGAAAATGTGAGTCGAGGAGAAACATAGCGGCTGTCGTCGCCACCAGCAGGTAGGTGGCCAGATGGATTTTTTCGTATTCGGGGCCGCCGCCCAGATAACCCCACCCAACGATCTCAAAGACGCTTGGCGGCATCCAGAGAAACAGGACGGTGGTGATCGCCAGTAAAGTGCGCAGCCAGCGGACAAGCTGATCGGCCGGGCGCGGTCGCCGGTGAGCCGCTGTGCTGGTACCGGCGATGGTCATCGCTTTACTTGCCCATCGCTTTACTTGCCCATGAGCGCCGAAACGATGGCGTCATAGGCGGGCTTCGGCCGCATGTCGAAGTCGAATGGCAGGATGCGCGGCATTCTCACATCGGAGATGCGGCCGGCCATGATATTCTCGGCGATCGACGTGTGCCGGTCGCTGAGCTCCCAGGTGATCAGCAGCTTCACCGCGTCGACCGACAGAACATCCTTGAGATACATGTGGTAATAATCCGCGATGCCCTTGTCGCGCTTGGCGAAATCGTCGGGAAAGGTCGAATCGTCGACATCGAGTTCGGTAATGTAGATGTCGAGGCCCATTGCCTTGATCGTGTGCATGAACTCAAGCAGAGAATCGCGATCATATTCGTCGCGGAATTTCGGCGCCATATGCGATTCCATGCCGATCGCGTCGAGCGGCACATTCTCGTCACGCAGTTGCCTGACCAGGTCGAGGAAGTAGTCGCGGAATTTCGGCCATGGCGAATCCGGCTTGCGTGATCGGTTCTTCGCAAACGGGGAATCGTACCATTTGTGCTCGAGATAGGATTCGTTCAGCACGAGTTTGGCGTGCGGATCGGCCTGCTTGGTGCGTCTGAAGCTGCGCGCAATATAGCTGCTGCCCATGGCATTGTACCACGGTCCGCCACGCAGGCCGCCCTTGTGCCCGCTCTCGATCCAGATCGGCTCGTTCACCACGTCCCAGGAATGTACGCGCCCGGAATAGCGGCCAGCCACCTCGTCGATATGGCGATCCAGCAGCCGTTCCATCTCGCTTGCGGACATCCGGCGTGTCCACTCCGGCATGAAGTCGTTCCAGATCAGCGTATGCCCGCGCATCTTCAGATTGCACGATGCGGCAAAATCGAACAGGCGGTCGGCGACGCTGAAGTCGATCGTATCCGGTCCGGTCTTGCGCAGCGCGTCGAATTTGAGGCTGTAGTCGGGTGTCAGGATCGCGCATTCGTCGCACAGGAGCTTCGCATAGGACGGGCTCGTATAGATGTGCTGGTCGAATGCCGATCCGAACAGGATGCCGCGCGCAGCCGCGACATCGCGCGCCTTTTTTGCGGGCGCCACCACACTGTGTGCCGGCGATGCGCCGAGCAGCGTCCCTCCCGCGAGGGCTGCCAGACCGCGCAAGACGTCACGGCGATTGCTCGGGATTTCCGGGTGCATGGCGGTCGGTATCACGCACCGTAAAAGCGGTCAAAACAATGAAAAGTCATAAGCGGCAGCGGCGCGCATTAAGGTAAAGGCCATGGCGAATTGGTTAATCCGCCGAATGGACTGTCATGGCGGAAAGGAGACCTTATAAAAACAAGGGCCTGCGATACCCGGTTCAATCGCACGCGGGGGGCGGTGTCGGAACCTTACAGATCAGCAATGATTGGCTGAAAGTGAGCGAAGCGAAACTTTGGTGATGCTCAAGTTATCGGCCGAGTTGGAAATAGCGAAAAGTACCTTATCCCCCATGACCACGTATGACGTCGAACTGGGCCGCCTCAACAGCCCGAAGCAGAAGCTGCTGTCACGCTTTCCGAAGCAGGCGATGTATGCGCGATACATCAAGGCGCTGTTCCGCGGTGAAGTCGAAATACGG
Source organism: Pseudomonadota bacterium (assembly GCA_023430245.1). Lineage (GTDB taxonomy): Bacteria > Pseudomonadota > Alphaproteobacteria > Rhizobiales > Xanthobacteraceae > Pseudorhodoplanes. Next base: position 4,756 of record JAEZBA010000101.1, on the reverse strand, counting down.
TTGTTGCCGTTGTTGTGTAACAGCTCGCTGGTGTCGCTGGATATCGGCGCGCATCACGGGATCTATACGCTCGGCACCAGTCTGTTCTCCCGACGCGTGGTCGCGGTCGAACCGCAATATCATCTGGCACGGACGCTGCGGAAGTCGATGCCGCCGCGGGTGACGCTGATTGAGGGCGCCTTGTCCAGCGAGGCCGGCGAGGCGACCCTGCGCATTCCGCTGCGCGAATGGGACTCGCTGTCTCATCTCGATTTCGGCGGCGAGGACGACAGCCGGTGGCGCTCGCAGCGGGTGGCTTTGTTTCGTATGGATGATATTGTCCAGGAGGCGGTCGGTTTCGTGAAGGTCGATGTCGAAGGGCATGAGCGCGAGGTCCTCGAGGGAGCGCTGCGGATCGTCAGATCCGACAAGCCGGTTTTCCTGATCGAGATCGAAGAACGGCACCGGCCCGGGTCGGTCGCGGATATCGTGGGCTTCATGGAAGCGCATGGCTATAGCAGCCACTTCGTCGACGGCAATGCGATCCGGCCGATCGATGAGTTCGACCTCCATCAGCACCAGTCGGCTTCGCTGATCGGAAAGGGCGACCGCGCAAGCTACAAGGACTACATCAACAACTTCATCTTCGTTCCTCCGCATGTGAGCCTGCCGGCCACCGTGCCGTCGCCGTGGCGGGCATTGTCGGTCAGTCTCGGTCGAATTCTGGCGGGCTGATCGCTCGAGCCACAAGCGGGCAGATCGCAGATGCTGCCGACCATCGAATCGCAAGGGCGGTGATTGAGATGCTGGCAAGACGAGAACGACCGGACGGTCTGAACGAGGCGGGTGGCGCTCACGCCATTGCTTCGCGTCCGCATATGCTCTGCCTGATCCATCCGATCGATCCGCGCGGCAACAAGGTCGGCGGGATCGAAACGCACGTTCGCATGCTGCTGGCGCACGCGCCGCGCGCCTGGCAGGTCCTGCTTGTGGGCGTCGACTGTCGCGGCGATTGCCGGCTTGGCGAAGTTCAGCGCCTGACGCTGGAAGGGCGGACATTCGACTTCCTGCCGGTGCTGCATTTTCCTGATGACCAGACGCAGGCGGCGCGATCGATCTTCGCGTCGCTGACATTCCGGTTCGGTGCCGGTCTATTGAGGCATTTTGCGACGCTGCGGCGCGCGATCCGGTCGGCGCCCAGCGCCACCATTGAACTGCAACGGTTCGAATTCGCGGCTCTTGGACCGCTGCTCGGCCGTCCGACCGTTCAGGTGATCCACGGCGAGGGCTCAAAATCTGACAAGATGGATTCGCTGATCAAGAAGTTCTGGTTCCTGCACCGCATGAACGAGGAGATCGCGATCCGGCTGGCCGGTCAGATTATCTGCGTTAATCCGAATATCCTGGCGCGGCTCGAGCGCGAAAAGCCGGACGCGGCGAAGCGCGCAGTGTTCATGCCCGTCGCGGTCGATGCGGAGATTTTCAAGGCGGCGAAGTTCGACAAGGCGGACGGCATCTTTCGCGTGGTGTTCGCGGGCCGGTTCGACGAGTTCAAGAATCCGCCCCTGATGTTCAAGAGCCTGCGGCGACTTCACGAGCGTCTGGGCGGCAAGGTCGAGTTTCATTACATCGGAACCAGCGACCCGTCGCGCTATCCCGAATTTGAACTCGTCCGCCCGTTCACGATATTCCATGGCTTCCGGACTTCGCGCGAAGTGGCGGAGATCGTGAAGCGGTGTCACGCCGGCATTCTTACTTCATGGTTCGAGGGAATGCCGTGTTACCTGCTTGAATTGCTGTCTGTCGGGCGGCCGGTCGTTGCGGTGTCGTTGCCGCAATACGAGCTGGTGATCGAGCCGGGCAAGAGCGGCTATCTGATCGATCGCAAGGACGCGGCCGGGCGCATGATCGACGACGAGCGTCTCGCCGACGAAGTGTCGGAGCGGCTGGCCGATGTCTGGTCGGCGATCCAGCGCGAGGCGCTGTCCGTCGATGCGATCCGGGACTGCGCGATGCCGTTCTCGGTCGATGTGCAGCTCGACCGGCATTTCGCCAGGCATCGGCAGCTCATTGCCGCACGGGCAGCCTAACGCGCCGGGAGGCGCGGCTCGCACGCATTACACGCCGCCTTCTCCCGGTCAGGCTATTCGCCTTGCGCGCCAGACCCGAGAATTGCGATTCCGATCTCGTTGTCCGATCGCCACACCACCTGGCATTGCCAGAGCCCGTCCTCGTGGCCTTTGACCCGCAGCTGAAACACGTCGGGCATGTCGGCGACGCTTCGGCCCATCAATCGCGCGCCGCGTGCCGACACATCGGTGAGCCAGAACGGACTGGCCTGCGTGCCGTCGCCGCTATCGACGCAGTAGAATGTCTGCGCGTCCATGCGGGCCTGGTGCGGCGGATGACTTGGCGAGGGTTTCATCGATCTCGTTTGGGCCGCGTGTGCGGGGGACCGAAACTCATACTGACCGCGCCGGACCTGTTCCATGCGCGGCTGAGATTAACCTTACCTGCCGCAGCTAATGCATTCGTCACCAGAGGTTGTCGCATCGAGGAAAGAGCCGCTACGGGATCAGCAGAACCTTGCCGAAATGTTTGTTCGCCCGCATGTAGGCGTGCGCTTCGCCAGCCTGCGCCAGGCTGAAGGTGCGGTCGACCGGCACGCCGAGGCGGCCGGCGGTGACGTGCTCCCACAGATCGTCGCGCATCCGGACCATGATGTCGTGAACCTCCTCGATGCTGCGGGTCCGGAACGTCACGCCGATATGGTCGATGCGGCGGCGCGCATGTTCGTCGAAATCGAATTCGGCCCGCGTGCCGGCGAGCCGCCCGATATTGACGATGCGGCCCTTGAGCGCCGTGCAGCGCATGGTCTGGTTGACGGTCGGACCGGACAGCATGTCGACGGTCAGGTCGAGGCCGCGGCCGCCGGTTGCTTTCAGGACCTGCTCGGGCCAGTCGGTGTCGGCGGTGTTGAGTGCGACGTCCGCGCCGAATTCCGTCAGTCGCGCGCGTCTGTCGTCGTTGGTCGAGGTGCCGATCACGCATTTCGCGCCGAGCAGCTTCGCCATCTGCAGCCCGATAATGCCGACGCCGGAACTTGCACCTTGCACCAGCACATTCTCGCCCGGTTTGAGACGGCCGGCCGTGACCAGCGCATTGTGCAGGGTGTTGAGGCCGACCGGCAGCGTCGCTGCGGTTTCGTAGCTCATGCCCTCTGGAACTTTGAGCGCGCGGCGATAGTCGCACAGCGCAAACTCGGCGTGACTGCCCGTGGCATGGCACATGATGCGGTCACCAGCGGCGAAGCCTTCGACCTCGGGGCCGGTCGCGACGACCTCGCCGGCAAATTCGATCCCGATCGGCTTGCCGTCGCTCGAAGCGGCTTTGGCGGCACCGAGGTCGGCGCGGTTCAGCCCGATGGCCTTCACTGCGACCAGAAGGTCCGCCGGGCCGGGGGCCGGCTGCGGCACATCCTGGATTGTAATGCCGTTCGGGGAGGCAAGGCCGGCCTTCATCAGTCGCTCCTGGGTGCGGTACGAATTCTTTCGCAAACGAATATCAGAGGATGGCTGCCGCGGAAGCGCCCATTGGCTGAATCGTCGCAGAGACGCGATATTGTCACAGCCCCGGCTTGATCTGACGCAAAACTTTACTCGGCCTTGAAGTGGATGTTGCGGCTCATGGTCCGTGGGTCCGTCATGGGCCGCGGAGTGGGAGCGATCGATGGCCTTGCACGATGATCGGCAGACGCTGACTGTCCTGAACCTGCCGGCGCGAACGGACACCCGCGTCGCGGCGGCCCCGCAAACGGCGCCCGCTGCCGGCGTGGGAGACGGCATGTCGGTGCCCTCGTTCGAGAACTGGAATCGCGTCCTGCGGGCGACGGCGGCGCGGCTGACGCAGGGATTGTCGCCCTATGCGCAAGCGGCGGCGTGGTTCGACTGGGCTTCGCATCTGGCACGGGCACCCGGCCGGCAAGCCGAACTGGGCATCGCCGCGGCGCAGATCGCAACCTTGTATTCCCGCTTCGTCACGCAAGCGTTGACCGGTGCAATGCCGCCGCCGCCATTTCATTCCCAGCCGCACGACCGGCGCTTTAAGCACGAGGCGTGGAGCAGGGCGCCGCTGGTGTTCTGGCAGCAGGCGCATCTGGCGCAGGAGCGATGGTGGTGCGACGCGACCCGCGAGGTGCGGGGCATGAACCCGACCAGGGCCAAGCGCGTCCGCTTCATGGTCAATCAGGCTCTCAACGCGGCCTCGCCGTCCAACGTGCCGTGGCTGAATCCCGATATCGTAGAGGCCACCATCCGGGAGAACGGCGCGAATCTCGTTCGCGGCGCGAAGAACTTAACCGAGGATGTCTTCGCATTGCTGTCGGCGGAGGAGCTACCGATCCGCGATGGCTTCGAGGTCGGCAAGCATGTCGCCGCGACGCCGGGTGAAGTCGTGTTCCGCAATCACCTGATGGAGCTGATCCAGTACCGTCCGGCGGGCGATGCCGTTGTCGCCGAGCCGCTGCTGATCGTTCCCGCCTGGATCATGAAGTATTATGTGCTCGATCTGGAGGCGCATAATTCGCTGGTCCGCTATCTGGTCGAACGCGGTTTCACCGTGTTCATGATCTCCTGGCGCAATCCGGACGCCGACGATCGCGATGTGTCGTTCGACGATTACCGGCTGTCCGGCGTGATGGCCGCGCTCGATGCCATCAACGCGATCGTTCCCGACCGCAAGGTGCACGCGTGCGGCTATTGCATCGGCGGCACGCTGC
>JAEZBA010000084.1 GCA_023430245.1 Pseudomonadota bacterium | reverse complement strand
GCGCGGGACGCCGCCGTTCCGCGCCGGCGTGCCGGGGTTTCGGCCGGTGGTGCGGACTTGGCGGGCGTAGCGGGTCTCTTGGCCATGCCAGATATAATACTTGTATTATATCTAGCAGACAATAGCCGCTATTTGGCCATCTTGCCAGCAGACTTGGCCGAGCAGACATGACCGGACAGACCTGACTGGGCAAATGGCAGCCCGGCAGCTTCCCGCGCGGGCCATCGGCCAGACCCAGCGACCTGATAAGGCGCAACGAGTTGATTCTTCTCAATCCGCCGTGTCGATGGAACGCTTAGCTTGAGCCGTGATGGCGCATTTACCCCCCTGCGTGGCCTGCATCGGCGGCTCAGTCACATTCGAATCGTGCACCGCCCGAAGCGAGACTTGCGGCGGGCTGCATTGCCATGGGCGCGTTCTCGCCAAGGATGCTTACGTCTTTCACCAGCGGGACCGCCCGACCCACGTCCACTGGGTACGCAGGGGATTGCTGCGGCTCTACCAGACTCTTGCCAACGGCAAGCGTCAGATCGTCGGCTTTGCCTTTCCTGGCGAGTTCGTCGATCTCGCCGTCGAGCGCGAATACACCGTCAGCGCGCAGGCGGTGACCGAAACCGAGCTTCGCAGCATGCCACGCTCAAGCTTCACCGCCGCCGCGCAGGCGGACCCGCAATTCTCGTTTCAGCTGTTCGTATCGGTGTCGGAGCGGCTCGCGCGCGCCTCCGATCTGGCGCTGACGGTCGGCCAGCGCACCGCGGAAGCGAGTCTTGCCGTGTTCCTGATCGAAATGCACAATCGGATCAGCCTCGGCGATCCGGCGCGGCGCGATCTGTATTTGCCGATGCCGCGCTCCGATATTGCCGATCATCTCGGACTGACGCCGGAGACCGTTTCGCGCCTGTTCACACGGTTCGCGCGTGGGGAGCTTATTGCGCTCTGCAAGCGACGCGGCGTCAACCTGCTTGACCTCGACGGTCTGCAGCGGCTCGCGCAAGGCCTTCCAGCCCGCAACGGATCGTGACAGCCATTGCGGCGCCTGTGCAACACTGCGCCGCTGTGTGGTCAAACCTGATCCAGATCAATTACGCGGCTTGGCCCGGATCGTCCTCTGAAGGCTGCACATTCGTATGTGCCAACGTCTTGGGGGCTGAAAACAATGATCCGAAAGCTGGTTTTGACAACCTTGGCGGCAGGCGGGCTGACCGCCGCTGCAGCCGGCATGCCGCCGGCTTATGCCGCCGACATGGCACCGATGGTGACGAAAGCTGCGCCGCCGCCCGTCGTCTGGAATCCGTGGATGATCCGACTGCGCGCGCTCGTGGTCGATCCGAAGAACGACACCACATTCGATCAGTTGCCAGGCGGCAATGCCACGTGGTCGACCTCGGTCGTGCCGGAGCTCGACATCACCTACTTCTTCACGCCGAATATTGCAGCCGAACTGATCCTCGGCGTCACGCCGCACCGGGCGACCGGCACCGGGATCGTGACCGGCGGCGCGGCCCCCGGCCTCAACATGCAGGGACTGCCGATCGGCAAGACCTGGTTGCTGCCGCCGACACTGACCTTCCAGTATCACGCCACCAATTTTGGCGCGTTCAAGCCTTATGTCGGCGCCGGCGTGAACTACACGGTGTTCTTCAACGAATCGGCGGCCAATACCCTCGGGGGAAACCCGGCGGTGCGGATCTCCAGCTTCAAGGTCAACAACGCCTGGGCACCGGCCGTGCAGGCCGGCTTCGATTACATGCTCGACAAGCACTGGGGCATCAATTTCGACGTCAAGTATCTGTGGCTGCGTCCGACGTTCTCGGCGGCAGTCAATGACGGCGCGATCGCGCTGACCGGCCAGGCCAAGCTCGATCCGTGGATTTGGGGTGGCGGCATTACCTACAAGTTCTGAACCGCTTCTGCGGCACGATCACGAGAAGAAAATGGGCGCTGCGGCGCCCATTTTCATTCGGCTCCTGACGATGCTGCACTCTGCCCCGCCGCCATCCGGGAGTTCGCCGCGATCGTATCCGCGGCCTGGTGCAGGCAGTCGAGCAGCCGGCTCGCGGCATTCGAAGGACCGCGCCCGCGCATCCGCACCGCCGACAGCGCCGCGGCGGTACGCAGCGTCTCGACCGGCAGTCGCTTCAGCAAACCGAGCGCCTCGAAATAGGCGGTGATATCCTCCGACAGCACCCAGAGCATGTCGCGGGCATTCATCAGGCTGACATTGGTCTGGATCGATGAAGACTCGATCATGCAGCGGGTGGGCCTGCGCTTCACCCGCCGGAAGATACGCTCAATGCCGGCGCGCATCGGTGTACCCTCCTGCGGCAGGATCCAGTCCTGCTCGGCAAGCTTCGCCCAGGTCACGGACGGCGCGCGCGTCAACGGATGCTGCGGGCCGGCGACGATCAGGATCGCCGGGTCGTAAAGCTAGTCCATCGCAAAGTCGCGGTCGACCAGAGCCGGTTCGACGCGTCCGATGACGAGATCGAGCCGGCCGTCGCGCAGCATCGCGAAATGCTCCTCCATCGCGCCCTCTCGCATGGTCACGACCACGTCGGGAGCGCGATCGAGCAGCAGCGACAGCGCGCGCGGCATCAGCACATAGCAGGCGCCGATGCCAGCGCCGACCGCAACTGTGCCGGACAGCCCGCTTTCGATCGCCTCGATCTCGGCCTGCGCGCGATCGAGATTACCGACGAGGTTGGCTGCATGACGGATCAGCGCGCGCCCGGCGGCGGTCGGGTGCAGCGAGCGGCCGGCCTTTTCGAACAGGGCAACGCCGAGATCGGACGCCAAGGCAGCCAGCAGCTTGGACGCGGCGGGCTGCGACAGGCGCGCCTCGCGCGCGGCCGCGCTCAGCGTCGGGGCCTGTTCGAGCGCCGCCAGCAACTCGAGCTGCCGCAGCCGGATGCGGCGGCGCAGCGTCTGGCCGGATTTGCGCGGCTTTGCGGTCCGCTTGGGCGGCTTTCTGGAGGTGGGTCTGGACATATGCCGATTATGACATGAATTCGCGCCAACTATTCATTTGAAGAAAGTGTAGCGGTTTCTCAGAATTGCTCCAGCTTCCCTCATCGAAAGCGCTAAAGTCCGGGCCGATCATGGATTCCTCCCCTTATTTTTCCCGCCCCGGACTGCAGATGAAGAAACCCGCCCCGTTTATCGACCGCTTCGGTCTCTGGACCGCCGAGCAAAAAAAGCAGGCCCGCGCGCTCAAGGCGCTGATCGCCAAACACAAGCTGAAGCTGATCCGGGTGGTATGGTCGGACACCCACGGGCACGCCCGCACCAAGGAAGTGACGATCCCGGCTTTCCTGTCGGCGCTGTCGAGCGGCTACAACATCAATGTCGCGACCACGACGCTCGATGCCTCGGGTGCGCGCACCTTCGCCTCGTTCACGCCCGGCGGCGGCATGGGGCTCGAGGAAATGACGGGTTCGCCGAACCTCACCATCGTGCCGGACCCGTCGACGTTTCGCGTGCTACCATGGGCGCCGGGCATCGGCTGGGTGATCTGCGACGAATATTTCAACACCGGCATTCCGTTTCACTTCTCGCCGCGACAACTTCTGAAGAAGCAGCTCGCACGGCTTAAAGCACAGAAATTCGCGCTGACGGTCGGACTGGAAGTGGAATGGTATCTTCTGCGTCTCGCCGGCGATCCGATTGCTCCGGAAAATACCAATGCCATCGGCATCAAGGGCAAGCCGGTCCGCACCTATCCGGTCGAGACCGGCTATTCGTATCACTCCGAGTCAAATTTCGACATCATGCAGCCGGTGCTGACCGCATTGTGTGAGCATTTCGAGGCGATCGACCTGCCGCTGCGCTCGATCGAGAACGAATGGGGTCCCGGCCAGCTCGAATGCACCTTTGCGCCGCGCGACGCGCTGACCACCGCGGACAATCTGATCTTGTTCCGCAGCGCGACGCGGCAGATCACGCGCCGCATGGGCTATCT
>JAEZBA010000076.1 GCA_023430245.1 Pseudomonadota bacterium | reverse complement strand
GAGGTAAGACCGCGAAACGATCTCCACGTCAATTCCAGAAGTTCTTGGAGTCCTTCGCGTGCTTCTCCGAGAGCGACTTCATCATGTTGTGAACGGCGGTGGCCGGCAGCCCCTTGCCGTCCAGTTCCTTGACCTTCGCGGCCGCGACATCGGCACCGATCTTGCGGAACTTGGCGTTCTCTTCCGGCGACAGCTTGATCGCCTCGGCGCCGCCGTCGAGCAGCGCCTTCTTGCCGGGCGCATCGAGCGAATCCCAGGCCTGGCCGACTTCTTTCTCGACGCCCTGAAGCGACTTCACGATCAGCTGCTGCAGATCCGGCGGCAGCTTCTTCCAGGTGTCCTCGTTCATCGCCAGGCCGAAGCTTGCGACATAGGAATACATCTCGGTCGAATGCTTCACCGTGCCGCCCATCTTGAAGGCGATGCCGGCGCCGCCGTAATCGATCACCACGCCGTCGATCGTGCCCTTCTGCATCTGCTCGACCTGCTCGGTCGGCGCGACGCCGACCGGAGAGCCGCCGAGCGCGGCGATGAAGTCGCGGATTTCAGGCGAGGCGAAGCGCAGCCGCAGTCCCTTCACGTCGTCGACGCTCTTGATCGGCTTCTTGGTGGTGTGGATCTGGCCGGGCTGATGCGTGAACAGCAGCAGCAGCTTCACGCCCTTGTGTTCGGCGTCGAGATATTTCGCGCGCAGCTCCGGATCGTTCAGCACCTTGGTGCCGATCTCGGCACTGCCGACCAGATACGGCACCTGCACGATTCCCGTCAGCGGAAAGCGGCCGGGCGTGGCGCCATGCAGGAACCACGAGATGTCGGCCTGACCGGTCCGCGCGAAATCGTAATGTTGCGGCACCGGGCCCATCTGCGCGCCGGGGAAGCGCTTGAACACCAGACGTCCGCCGGAATCCTTTTCGAGCTTGTCGGCCCATTTGATCAGCCACTGCGACATCGCGTGCTGGTCGCCGACATAATAGGCAAGCTTCAGTTCGATCGGCTTCTGGTCCTGCGCGATCGCGGCGCCTGTGCCGAATGCGAGGGCGAAAGCGGCCGGCAACAAAGCCCGCCTGGTCAATCCTGTCATGATCGTAATCCTCCCGATCGGCGCGTTAACGGGCCGATGTCTGTGTTGTGCGGCTAAGCTGCCAAAACGGGGCGTAACGTGCAAGCCAAGCCCTGCCGAAACCGGCGAGACAGTGCCACGCCGGCCGGGATGCCGACAGGGATTCGTGCGCCCGGCAACGCCTTACGCGGCCCGGTCATTCATCTCGACATGACGGACATGCACGTCGCGCTGCGGGAACGGAATGGACAGCCCCGCAGCCTCCAGTTCGGATTTGCCGCGTTTGGTCAGATCGCGCCGCACGTTCCAGTAATCGGGCGTCGCCGTCCAGACCCGCAGGGCGAGCACGACCGCGCTGTCACCGAGCTCCTCCACGAAGACGACGGGAGCGGGCTGCGCCTGCACGCGTTCGTCGGACGCCGCCAGTTGCGTCAGCACGTTCAGACCCGCCGCGATGTCGTCCCCATAAGCCACGCCGAATTTCAGGTCGACCAGCCGGGTCGGCAGCCGGGAGAAATTCGTGATCTTGGTGTTCCAGAGTTGCGAATTCGGCACGAACAGAAAAATCCCGTCCCACGTGTGCAGGATGCTTGCAAACAACCCGACCTCTTTCACCGTGCCGGCGACGTTGCCGGTGTCGACATAATCGCCGACCCGGAACGGCCGCAGCCAGAGCAGCATCATGCCGGCGGCGATATTCGAGAGCGTACCCTGCATGGCGAGGCCGATGGCGAGCCCGATCGCACCGAGCGCCGCGAGAATGCTGGTGGTCTGGATGCCAAGCTGGCCGAGTACGGCCACCGCCACCAGCACCAAGATCGAATAGCGGACCAGCGACGAGATCACGCTGCGCAGCGTCGGGTCGATCCGCGATGTCTTGTCGAGCAGTTGCGCGATGCCGCGTTCGGCACGGCCGGCGATCCACCATCCGATAGCGAGCAGCAGGATCGCGCTGACGAAATTCGGCAAAGCGAGTGCGGCCCAGGCTGACAATTGGGTCACGAACGTCGTGGCCTGTTCGGTCATGGCTTTTGGATCCATTGCATGTCCCTCCTTGCATGCGTGCCAACGGGCCGCAGGGCCGTATTCGACCGCATGGGCGGGGAATTCAACCCTCGGCACTGCGTCGCCTTGACACCGCCGTCTGTTCCATCGCGCGGAGCGGTGCCCGAGGGCATCCCATGTGAAAAAAAATGCCCGCCTGCCGGCGGGCATTTTCGCAATCGGTCAGGTGAGTTGGATCAGTCGAGGCTCACGCCGCTGGCCTTGATGGTCTCACCCCATTTTGCGATTTCGCTGTCGAGGAAGCTCTTGAGATAGGCGGTGGAGCGGCGATCCGGCGCCACGAAGGTCGACCCGACCTTGGTCAGCTTCTCGGCCAGCCCCGGCGTCTCGATCAGCGCCACGGTCGCCTTCTGCAGCTTGTCGACGACCTCCTGCGGCGTTCCCTTCGGCACAAAGAACCCACTCCAGAACGGCGCCTCGAATGCCACGCCCTGTTCGGTCGCGGTTGCAATCTGCGGCAGCAGCACCGAGCGCTCCTTGGTCAAAGCTGCGAGCGGCTTCAGCGTCTGGCTCTCGATCTGCGGAACCGCCGCGGCACCCAGCGCACAGATGAAATCGAGGCGGCCGGCAATCGCGTCCTGTACCGCCGGCGCCGAACCGCGATACGGCACATGCAAAGCGTCGATGCCGGCCGCGGCATTGAGCTGCGCGCAGGCCAGATGCGATGCCGAGCCGACCCCGGCGGAGCCGTATTTCAGTTTGCCGGGATTGGCTTTGCCGTAGGCGACGAATTCCTTCAGATCCTTGGCCGGCAGGTCCTTGCGGACCAGCAGCACGATCGGCTGTTCGGCTACCATCGCAACCGGCATGAAATCGGCGACCGGATCGTAGGGCAACTTCTTGTAGAGCGCCTTGCTCATCGCGAAGGTATCGATGCCGCCCATGACGAACTGATAGCCATCCGGGGTGGCCTTGGAGACGCGAGTGACGCCGATCGTGCCGCCGGCGCCGCCGACATTCTCGACCACCACCTGCTGGCCCAGCACTTCCGACAGGCGCGCGGCAAAAACCCGCCCCACCACATCGGACGCGCTTCCGGGTGCAAACGGGATAACCAGCGTTACCGGCCGGTTCGGCCAGTCCTGCGCGTGCGCGGATGGCGTCCATGGCGTGGCCAGGGAAACAGCGGTCAGGGCGAGAGCGGCCATCGCGACTTGCGGGCAGCGGGACCAAAATTTCATCATAAGCACCTTTTCATGCGCGACACTGAAGACGTCGCGGTCCTCAGCAAATTACGTGCCGTCCCATTGACAGCGGACGACCGGTCGCGTCACACAGCGCCGCTCACGACGGGGGAAAGACATGGGTCACGAGAAACTCGCCCAAACCATCGACGATGCCTTCGAGAAGCGCGACGGCGTTTCGCCCGCAACCACCGGCCCGGTCCGCGACGCGGTTGAGCAGGCGCTCGACCTGATGGATTCGGGTGCCGCGCGCGTCGCCGAAAGGCAGGCGGATGGAACCTGGCGCGTCAATCAGTGGCTGAAAAAGGCGGTGCTGCTCTCGTTCCGGCTGAATGACATGAGCGTGATCGCCGGCGGGCCCGGCGCGTCCATGTGGTGGGACAAGGTGCCGTCGAAATTCGACGGCTGGACCGCGGACAAATTCAAGGCCGCCGGCTTTCGCGCGGTCCCCAATTGCATCGTGCGCAAATCGGCCTTCATCGCGCCGGGCGTAGTGCTGATGCCGTCCTTCGTCAATCTCGGCGCCTATGTCGATTCCGGCACCATGATCGATACCTGGGCGACCGTCGGCTCCTGCGCGCAGATCGGAAAAAACTGTCACATCTCGGGCGGCGCCGGCATCGGCGGCGTCCTTGAGCCGCTGCAGGCCGGCCCGGTCATCATCGAGGACAATTGCTTCATCGGCGCGCGTGCCGAAGTCGCCGAAGGCGTGGTGGTGCGCGAAGGCTCGGTGCTGTCGATGGGCGTCTATATCGGCGCCTCCACGACCATCATCGACCGCGCGACCGGCGAGACGTTCCGCGGCGAGGTACCGCCTTATTCGGTCGTCGTGTCGGGCACGATGCCGGGCAAACCGCTGCCGAACGGCCAGCCCGGCCCGAACCTCTATTGCGCGGTCATCGTCAAGCGCGTCGACGAGCAGACCCGGTCCAAGACCTCGATCAACGAATTGCTGCGCGACTGAACCGCAGCCCCGGTTCGCGCGACCCAGCCTGTATCGGGTGCGATACGGGCTCGGCGACCTATGCCACGCATGGCCGGTTTGCCGGCGGCATGACCGTACAATCCGTTCGACAAGAGCGACGGCTTGAGGTCCCATGACACTGATCGCGATCTTGACACGCCTGGACGGCCGCATCAGCCGCAAACCGTTCTGGATCGGAACGCTGGTGCTGACCCTCGGCTTTATCGCGGGCTTCGCGGCGATTATCGCGGTCCTCGGCGAGGTTGCGTTCAGCGGTCCCTATTCGGGCAACAACGGGGCCACGCTTGCCCTTGGGACACTAACCCTCGTTGCGTCGATACCGGTGATGCTGAAGCGGCTGCACGACCTCAATTACTCATACCGGCTGCTGGTGCCGCTCTTCATCCTGGAAGCCCTCGCGCTTGCCGGCGACATTGCCGGCTGGTCCGGAAACGAGACCGATCTGAACACCTTCGGCTGGGCGCTGCTCGCGGTCTATGGCCTCTACGCGCTCGCGCTGATGGTGTTCATGGGCTTCTACCGCGGGACGCGCGGCCACAACGATTTTGGCCCGGACCCGCTGGCGCCCGAGGAAATCCCGGCGACCGTCAGTCTTTGATCGAACCGTACGCATCCCTGCCGCGACCAACCTCCAGGTTGGAAATCAGGGGACGCGCCATGACGATTTTCTCGCTACTGTTCGGCTTTCACGGCCGCATCGACCGCGGCCAGTGGTGGCTCGGCATGGCCATCGTCGCCGCCGCGTCAGCCTCGGCCGTCGTCGGGATCGGCATCCTGCACATGCACCCGATTTTCTTTCTTCCCAGCGCGCTGCTGTCGAGCTTCCCGGTCTTCGCGCTCGGTATCAAACGCCTGCACGATCGCGACAGCACCGGCTGGTACATTGCCTGGATCACCGTCATTCCGGCCATGCTCCTCCTGCTCGCCAGCCGGGTCGGCGATGGCAGCGCCGCCTGGTGGGGGCTGACGTCGACCGCGCTGCTGCTGATCGTCCTCGGGGTAGCCGAACTCGGCTTCCGGCGCGGCACCGACGGCGTCAACGAATATGACGACGCGGCAGCCGACGAATCCGCCCCCGCTTTCGCAGAATTCTGACCGGTGAGGTTTTCGCCATGAACGTCTTTTGGTTCTTTGTCGGATTTTCCGGCCGCATCAGCCGCAAACAATGGTGGCTTGGCATGCTGGGCGTCATGGCCGCTCTGGGGATGCTCATTGCCATCGCCGTTTCGACCGCCTCCTGGTGGCTCGCGCTTCCCTTCATCCTGTTCGTGCCCGTTTCTCTCTACGCGCTTGCAGCCCGGCGGTTGCATGACCGCGGCAGGTCGGGCTGGTGGACACTGGTTTTCCTCTGGATCCCGGGCGTCCTCGACCGCGTCTCGGACCGGTTGACGGAAGAGTCGCCTTTGTGGTGGGTGCTGGTCCTGATCGGAAGCGTGCTCACCATCTGGGGGCTGATCGAACTGGGCTTCCGGCGCGGAACCGATGGCGAAAACGATTATGGACCTGACCCCGTCGCTCAACGCCAACTCACAGCCGAATCCGAACCCGCACTCTCCCGCTGACCCCGTCACCATCGCTCAAGACCTGCTGCGCTGCCCGTCCGTCACACCGGCGGAGGGCGGCGCGCTCAGCTATCTGGAAGGCCTGCTGAAGGCGGCCGGCTTCACCACCCACCGCATGGCCTTCTCCGAACCCGGCACACCGGACGTCGAGAATTTCTACGCCCGCATCGGCACCGGATCGCCGCACCTGATGTTCGCCGGCCATACCGACGTGGTGCCGCCCGGCAACGAGGCATCGTGGACGCACCCGCCTTTCGCCGGCGAGATTGCCGACGGCATCCTCTACGGCCGTGGCGCAGTCGACATGAAAGGTGGGATCGCCGCCTGCATCGCCGCCACGCTGGATTATCTGGCGGCGAATGGCGGCAAGCCAAAAGGCTC
>JAEZBA010000073.1 GCA_023430245.1 Pseudomonadota bacterium | reverse complement strand
GATCAAGGGCACGGTGAAGATCTATCCGCTGCCGCACATGCCGGTGATCAAGGATCTGGTGCCCGATCTCACGCAATTCTATGCGCAATATGCGTCGGTCGAGCCCTGGCTGAAGACCGAGACGCCGACGCCGCAGAAGGAATGGCGTCAGAGCGACGATGACCGCAAGAAGCTCGACGGGCTTTACGAGTGCATCCTGTGCGCCTGCTGCACCACCTCGTGCCCGAGCTATTGGTGGAATGGCGACCGCTATCTCGGCCCCGCCGCTTTGCTGCAGGCCGGCCGCTGGCTGAAGGATTCTCGCGATGAAGCGACCGGCGAGCGGCTCGATTTCGTCGAGGATCCGTTCCGACTCTACCGCTGCCACACCATCCTGAACTGCTCGAAGGCCTGCCCGAAGGGTCTCAATCCGGCGAAGGAAATCGCCGACATCAAGAAGATGATGGTCGAGCGGCAGGTTTAGCTCAAATACAATTCTCCGTTCGTCCCCGCGAAAGCGGGGACCCAGCACTGGATTCCCGCCTTCGCGGGAATGAGAGGAGTTTGCGGCACCGGCGATGCCCGACAACTCATCGCACGCCGTTTGTCGCTGCCAGGCCCGCACCCAATCCCAACGCCTCCGCCATCACGCGGAATACATCGGTGTTGTCCATCTGCCCGCGCACGGCCTCGCTGCCAGGACCGGACGCGGTGAGGATGATGTCTTCCCCGGAATGCACGCTGGAATTGGCGAGCCGCGGCAGATTTCCTAGGCGGAAGACCGCGCCAGGCATGGTCTTGTAGCGCTCGTTGGCCTCGAAACTGCCCGGCTCCTTGCCTGGGACCGTGGGCTGGTTCGGATCGTCGAGCCGGGGGCGGAAGGTTTCATAGTGATCGGGCAGGCTTGCGGAGAACATCGCAAGCCTGCGGCTGACATCGACGCGGGACGGATAGCCATCCGCATCCGGCGCCGGATAATTCGGGAATCCGGCCCTGCCGTAGATGCGCACACGCTCGCGCATCGGCACGTTCGGTTCGCTGGTCATATCGTCGTCGATGGTGCCGACGATTGCTACCGGATGGGCGTGATCCGCGAGCACCAGGATAAGCGTGTCGTCGCCCCGCGCCTTCGCCCAGTCGCGTACCAGCTTCACCGCGTTGTCGAACATGATGGTGTCGTAGACCGCCCGCTCCATGTCGAGCAGATGGGTGTATTTGTCGATCATGCCGGCTTCGACCATCAGGAAGAAGCCGTTCGGATTCTGCGACAGGATATCGAGCGCCTTCGCGGTCATCTCCGTGAGGTCCGGCTGATCGGGAAAGCGCCTGACGCTGCCGGCTTTCAGGAATTTGCGGTCGAGTGCGCCATCCATGTTGCGCAGATTGAACAGCCCGAGCAGCTTTTTCGTATCCTGCGGGACCGTTTTCAACTCCGCCGCGTTGGCCGCAAAGACATAGCCCGCGTCCTTGAACCTTGCGACATAATCGATCTGGTCACGCCGCCGCGCCCCGTCAGCCCCCTTTGGCAGAAAATTCGCAAGGCCTCCGCCCACCAGCACGTCGGGCTGCGCCGCAAAATACTGGGCGACGATCTGATCGTAGAGACCCCGCCGCCGCGTATGCGCGATCATCGCCGCCGGCGTCGCATCCTGAATCTCGGTATCCGTCACGATCCCCACCGCCATCGCGTTTCGGCGCTTCGCCAGGCTGACAACGGTCTCGACGCGAGGGTCGTCGAATGGATCGGCCGTACGATCGGCATAGACGCCCATCGCGCCGGACGCTGTCTTGTGACCTGTCGCGTAGGCGCTCGCCGAGTTTGCCGAATCGGTGATGATCGAATCGGTGCCCGCGGTGGCAACCAACGCCATCTGCGGCATGTCATCCATGGCAAGTTTGCCGAGGGCCTTACCTTCTGCGATGCCCTTGGAGATCAGTCGCGCAGCCGTCCGGTGCGCAAGCGAAAGCCCGTCCCCGATCAGCAACACGACGTTTTTGGCCTTGCGCGCCGGCGTGTCGTAAACGGTCCATCGGATTTCGCGGGAGACGCCCGGCGCCACGACTTTGACGATGTATTCGCCAGGCCTGGCGAGCGAAACATCACGCAGGATCATCGCGGATTGATCCGAACCCTCCTCTCTGTCGATAAACTGCGCGGCCTTGCCGAACTGAGCGGCGTGATCGACGCCGTTTACTGTCAGCATCAGATCGCCCGGCGCGACCAGACCGGGGAATTCGACCTTCAGGTCGAAACGCGCTCCCGTAAGGATGTCGGCGCGATCGACCGGATAGACGGTCTGGGCGCAGGATGTGGAAATGGCGATCGCGAGCATTGCTGACGCCAGTATCGGCCGACGCATGGCGGGACCCTCTCTAGGCTTTGGCCAAAGTGCTTATGATCCGTGCGTGACAGTCATATTGCATGGTCCACCCGGCGTTTTGCAGCGGCCTCGAAATTCCGACGCACCCCGGCCGGGCGATCGGAGCCTGTGAATACCACAGCACCAGCGCATGAGCCGCCCGCATTTCGGGAACGTCTGACCCCGCCCGCAGTTAGCGTCTGTTGGAAGAAGCGCGAACAGCCGAGGAGTATTCGCATGAGTGACGATGCCGAACGCGTATGGGATTTGATGGAAAAGATCTCCATCTGCATGCTGGCGAGTTGGGACGGCAATGAGCTCACCTCCCGCCCGATGGGCGCCTTCGTACGGCGCAAGAACAACGCGGTCTATTTCCTGACCGATGCGCGCCACCACAAGGACGACGACATCCGCAAATATCCCAAAGTGTGCCTTGCGTTTGCTGACCCCGGAAGTGAGCGATTCGTTTCGCTTTCCGGACCGGCGGAAGTTTCCGCGGACCGCGGCGTCATTCGTGAATTGTGGTCGACGCCGGCCAAGGCGTGGTGGGATTCGCCGGACGATCCGAATATCCGGATGCTCAAGGTCACACCGGAGGATGCGCAATACTGGGAGGGTCCGGGCAAGGTGGTGAGCAGCATAAAAATGGCTATCGCCGCGGCAACCGGGCAGCGACCGGACATGGGCGACAACAAGAAGGTCGCGATGGGGTGACAGGTCGTCGAGCTGCGCAAGACGACAAATCAGCCGGTCCGATTGATGGCTGTTAATCGAAAGGCCACGTCTCCGCCATCGTTGCGTGCGCAAATCCAAATCATCTGACCGACAGTCAGGGCGGAAGCGATTTGTCGTGACCGCCCTGAAATTCTCATTCGAACAAGCGAGAACATGATGCGTCTAAAAGGACTGCTCCTGACTGGAGCCGCCATTTCCGTCATTGCCTTCGGACACTCCGCTCAAGCGCTCGACCTTTCCGGCTCGATCATCCTGGCGCAGCAAGACCAGGAGAAGAACCCAGGCCAGCAGCGGCGCGAACAGAAGCAGGATCAGCGCCAGGAGCGTCGCAGTCAGGACCAGCAGCAGAAGCAGGAGCGGCAGGACCTCAAGCAGCAGCAGCGCGACCAGAACGTCAAGGGTCAGGAGCGGCGCGAGCAACGTCAGGAATTGCGGCAGGAGCAGCGCAAGGAAGACAAGCAACAACAGCAGCAGAGACAGCAGCGCCAGGAGCTGAAGGATCAACAACGGAATCAGCAGCAACAGCGGCAGCAGGAACAGCGCCTCGAGCAGGAAAAGAAGCAGCAGGAGCGGCGCGACGATCGCGGGCAACGCCAGGAGCCCAAGCGCGAGCAGAACCAGCCGCAGGACAAACCGCGCGACCAAAGCAATCAAGGTCAGGACCGCCGTGATCAGCCTCGCGATCAGCGCGACGATCGAAGGAATCGCAACAGGAGCAGCGCGGCGGCCAATCCGGCCGCGACAACAACGCGCGCAGGCTGGATGACGTCCGCGGCGAACGCCGGGAGCGCAAGGAAGGCAACCGCACGATCATCCAGGAAGGCAACCGGACCATCGTGCGTGACGGCAACCGCACTATCATCCGCCGCGACGAATCCGATCGGTTCCGCCGAGTCGGTCGCGATGTGAATGTCCAGCGCGTCGGCAACGAAACCCGGACCGTGGTGGTCGGCCCGAACGGGCAGCGCATCGTCACCGTCACAGATGCAAACGGGCGGCTGCTGCGCCGCTCGCGCTTCGTCAACAATCGCGAGGTCATCATCATCGACAACCGTCCGCGCGGCGGTCGTGGTGCCGATGCGTTTTTCGTCGCGCTGCCAGCGCTCGCGATTGCGTCGCTCGCCATACCGCGCGACCGTTATATCGTTGAGGCCGAGAGCGCACCGCCGGAATACATTTACGGCGCACTGATGGCGCCGCCGGTGGAGGCGCTCCCGCGCGCCTATACCCTCGACGAGATCCGTTACAGCCCGGAGGTGCGCGACCGTATGCCGCGGATCGATCTCAACACCGTCACCTTCGATCTCGGCTCATGGGACATCGCGCCGGACCAATATGACCGGCTGGCGCCGATTGCCG
This sequence comes from Pseudomonadota bacterium, assembly GCA_023430245.1. Taxonomy (GTDB): domain Bacteria; phylum Pseudomonadota; class Alphaproteobacteria; order Rhizobiales; family Xanthobacteraceae; genus Pseudorhodoplanes. The sequence continues at coordinate 717 of JAEZBA010000073.1, read as the reverse complement.
ACGGCATCAAGCGGGCGCTCGCGCGCAATCCCGATGAGGTGTTCCTGATCGAGGGGCATACCGACGCGACGGGCAATGACGACGACAACCTGTCGCTGTCGGATCGCCGGGCGGAGACGGTGTCGATCATTCTGACCGACCATTTCCAGGTGCCGCCGGAAAACCTGGCAACGCAGGGCTACGGCTCGCAGCAGCTCAAGGTCCAAACCCAGGCTGCGGAGCGCGCCAACCGTCGCGTCACCGTGCGACGGATCACGCCGCTGCTGCAGCAGGGTCAGGCTGCTGCCTCGCCACCGCGATAGCTCCGTGAGTCACGCGAACGTCAAATGGCCGGGTGCTCCCGGCCATTTTCTTGGTGGCCGGGTTGCTCCAGAATGGGCCATCCGACTCGATCCTGAACAGCCGGAGTTTGATTCCGGCCCCTGATTCAGGGCAGTCTGCATCCAATTGCGCATCGCCAGCCGGCATTGCGCCGCCGTCGACGTCCGGGGAAGCGTCCTCTTAACCAGCGAGTCTAATATGCAACCAAAGAGCCTACTCCTGATCGGAGCGGCGATCCTGTCCGCTTATGCCTTTACGTCCGTCTCCAACTTTGAAGGAAACTTCTCGGCCCGCGCCCAGCAGGACCAGGGTGGCATGGGTGGCGTGGGCGGCATGGGTGGCGGCGGCCAAGGCGGGGGCATGGGCGGTGGAGGCGGCCGTCAACAAGGTCAGGGC
>JAEZBA010000047.1 GCA_023430245.1 Pseudomonadota bacterium | reverse complement strand
GCAGGCGCAGTTTCCTGCTTGCCTCGGCGCTGTTTGCCGCAGCTGCCGCTGGCTTAACGATCCCGGCCCATGCTCAATTCGGCGGCGAGCAGCCGATCCGCATCATCTTTCCCTTCACCGGGGGCGGGACCGGTGATGCGCTGGCGCGTCTGGTCGCCGACAAGATGCGCGCCGAACTCAACCGTCCCGTCATTGTCGAGAACCGCACCGGCGCCGGCGGACGGATCGGTGTGAATGCGGTGAAGAACGCGGAGCCCGATGGCACGACGCTGCTGATGGTGCCGATCGCCCCGGTCGCCGTCTATCAGCTGGTCTACAAGAATCTGGAATACGACCCGTTCACCGATCTGGTGCCTCTGGCACAACTCGGTACGTTCGATTTCGGCATCGCGGTCGGGCCGAAGGTCCCGGCTAAATCGCTGAAGGAACTTGTGGCGTGGGCCAAGGCCAATCCGAACGAGGCCAATTACGGCACACCGGCAGCGGGCACCTTGCCGCATTTTCTGGCTGCATTGTTCGGCGAGCGCGCCGGGATCGACTTCCGGCACGTGACTTATAAAGGATCGGCCGGCGCTTTGACCGATCTGATCGGCGGGCAGATTGCGGTAGTCGTCACCACCACCGCCGACCTGATGGAAATGCACAAGGGTGGCAAGCTGCGCGTGCTTGCGACCTCGAACGCGCAGCGTTCGAAATTCCTGCCCGATATTCCGACCTTCCGCGAAGTCGGCTTCGATCTGCAGGCGACCGGCTGGTACGGGATGTTTGCGCCGGCCAAGACGCCGCCGGACGTGGTCGAGCGCCTCAACAAGGCGATCGTGAATGCGATCAAGTCGCCGGACGTGAGCGAGCGCATGCTGACCTTTGCGATCGAGCCGACCGGCACATCCGCCGCCGAGCTAGGCGCGATCATGAAACGGGATGCCGCGTTCTGGGCGCCGGCGGTGAAAGCGTCGGGATTCACGCCCGACAAATAGCGGCCGGCCTGGCTACTTCCCGGGCAGCCTGCTCACGGCAGCGCGTGCGATGCCGTCGATCTCGGCGGTGACCCGCACGATCTGCGAGTCGAATTCGATGCCGACAAGGCGCAGCCCAGTGAGCTGCGCGTCGGTCTTGATGCCGTCGCCCTGCTGGCGGAAGTCCGCCAGCGCCTTGTCGATACTCTTGCGCGCATTGGCGAGCGCCGGCCGCAGATCGATCACGGCATGGCGCGCGAGCGCGTTCTGCAACGACGGGACGGCCGCTTTGGCCGCAACCCCCAGCAACCCGAAGGCCGCATCCGATTCGACCGCGAGCGCGATGTCATCGAGCCGCAAGGTCTGTCGGTCCTGATCGAGCGTGGGCTTGCCCGAAACATGGATCGTCGCCTCGCTGCCGAAACCGAACCAGCTCTTGCGTTCCTGCGCTTTCACCAGCATCGAGACGATCACCCGGTCGCCGGCGGCGGCCGCGACAGCCCGCAACACAGTGGGCAGCGCCCGAACCGTCCTCGGGGAAGGTCTTGCCGGTGAGTTGCGTATCGATCAGCCGGTTGAGTTCGGCGAACGGGACGTCGATCGGCACGCCGATCGCGATCTTGCCCTGATCCATCGGCGGCACCAAGTCGAGCTTGGTGGGAAATGGGCAATCCGGTTTGGTCTGTTGCGGCACGATGCGGGTTTCGGCCTGCACGCCAAGCGTGATCGTCACGTTATTGGCGTCGACGCGCGGCTGCGAGGCGAATGCGCGGATGGGCCGGGTTTCCAGCCAGAGCGGCGGCACGCCGGCCGTCGTGGCCGCGAGCGGCATATCTTGATCCATTCGCGGCGCGCGGCATTCTCGATGAAGAGGTCGTCCCGCACGCGCGCGGCCAGCGCCAGCATCTGGTCGGACATTGCACGATCGACCAGAAACCTGACCTCGCGGGCGCCGTTGAACTTCACGCCCGCGACCTGGAGATTGGCCTCGGCGAGGTCGGTCTTGCCGGCCAGATTCGCCTCCAGCCTCCAGCCGGTGGTGATCCTGGGCCGCGACGTAATCGCCACGCGGCCCTTGAGATCGGCGTGCAGGTCGACCGGCCGGCCATTCTTGGCCGCATTCTTGGCGGCATCTTTGGTGGAATCCTTCCCGCTGAGCCCCTGTTGCCCATTCTCGCCGGTCAGGGCGCCGATCAAGCTGTTGAGTTGTGCCGGAAGCTGGCCGGCGATCCGCAATGTGCCATTCAGATCGGCGGCAATGATCAATCCGTCGGCGCGGCCGGTAAGCGTCAGGGGCGCGCGCTCGAGGGTGTAGGCGACCTCGGCCTTGGACAGCACCTTGGCGATCGGGTTGTCCGGCTTGCCCGACAGGCTGCGCGGCGCCGCATCCTCGATCGCCTGGCGGATTGCCGGAATAGCAATGGCTACAGGCGCCACGATCGCACTCGGCCGCGTGGCCGGCGGCAAGGGTGGCGTCTCTGCAAGAACGGGCCGTTGCGGCTCGACGGCCGGAGTCAGGAGATTCAGCGCCCACAGCGTTCCGAAAAAGAACACGATCGCAACCACGATCGCTGCTGCGATCTTGAGCGCCCCAGTGAGCCTGAACATGATGCGATGGACCCCGGCGGACCAAATCCGATCGCTGGATCAGATAGCGAAGACACTAAAGCTTCCACCAAAAGATACCAGCCTGGCCATGTCCCCGGACGCTTGTCGCAGGAGGATCGGCGCGAATTTGTGGCGGGGAGGGGGCACCCCGGGGCCTGAGCCCCGGGATGACAGGGAAAGAGAAGTCAGTTGCTGCGAGACGCCATCATCGCCTGCAGGCGGTGTGGCGCCTCGGACGAGCCCAGCGCGCGCGCCCGCTCGTACCAGAACGACGCCTTGACGATATCGGGCTCGAGCCCGCGCACCTTGAACCGTTCGAGCACGACCGGATCGTAGGTCGATGCAATGGCAAAGGCGGCCGACGAATCTCCGGCTTCTGCCGCGCGTTCAAGCACCGTGCGGGCGCCGACAAAGTCGCCGCTGGAGATATACTCGTCGCCCATCTTGCGCAGCATCGCGATCTCTTCCTCGCTGAGATTGCGCGTGGGTGCCGCACTGGCGTTGGTCGTAGCGGGCGCAGGAGCAGGCGTCTGCGCCGTAACAGGTTCACGGGACGGCGGTGCTTGCCAGCCCGCCGGCTCCGGTTGCTTGACGGCCTCCGGTGCGGGCCAGGCGCTCATCACCGTTTCCCGTTGCGGCGGCGTGCGGCCGATGGCTTCGGTCTTGACCGGGATAGCCTTGGCCTGCGGGTCCGCATTGGCCACGGCATAGGGCGCGGATGGCGCGGGCGACCGATCCTGCTGCTTCTGAGCGGCATCCAGCCTTACCTGCAAGGTCGAGGCCTTGCCTTCGTTGAACACCGCCGACGCATTGGCCGACAATTCCACGATCGGCCCGCGAGTCTTATCCATCACAAGGGATGGAAGATCCTTGATCGCGATCGCGGCCACGATCGCGGCTCCGGTTGCGGCGAGGCCGAAGCGCAGGAAGATGCTGTTCGCCTTGCTGCGTCCGCGATTGCGTTTGCGTGGCTGTGGCCAGTGTTCGCCAACCGGCTCGGGGATCGGTTCCGGATCCAGCGAGCGCGCCAGCAGCCAAGGCGGCGTGCGCGGATCGCGGAACGCGGCCCGCACGGTCTGCACGTCGGCCGAGAATTGTTGCGGATCGCTCCGCTCGGCTTCGCTAGCAGGTTTTGAGGTGGCGGGACTGTCCTGGTCAGTCTCATCGACACTCTGCAACTTCTGTTGTTGCGCGATCCGTTCGGCGGCGGCCCGGCTCACATCGGCGAGCCGCGATACCTCGTCGTTGCCGCCGTGGCTGCTGGCGATCATGGCACGCAGGCTGACCTCGATCTCGTCGAGAATCCGCGCATCGTGATCGGTCTCGATACCGGGCGGATGCTCCGGCGGACCCGACATATCCGGGCTATGGTCACGCGCCCCACCTGGCGCGCCGGGTGAAACAGGGTCGAACCGATCGAGCGGGAACGGGCTCGTTGTACTCATGACGCAACTCCCTCAAACATCCATCACGCTTCGAAGGCCGGATTATTTCCGGCTCTTGCTGCGCACGACGGGCTTTGCCTCGGTCGTGCTTTCATTCCGGGCCGCCATCGCTTCCTGTCGGTCGCGCCAGGCGAGAAACTCGGCGAACAGGGCATCGCGGCTTTGCGGCGTCCGATCCGCATCTCGCTTGTCGGCGCGCTGCAGATAGCTCTGGAAGTCGCGGTTGAGACTGGACGATGCGTTAGTGGCCGGCTGCGCCGCTTCGAGCTTCTGCAATTCCCGCTCAGCGGAATCGAGCCGCGTCCATCCGGGAACGGTCGCCGCCAAATTGACGTCGCGCCATTTTGGATGGAACGGCGGCTTCTGGAATTTGCTCCAGTTGGCGAACATGCGCTCGGTCAGGCGCTCGATCTTCCTCTGGCGCTCCGTGCCTTTGCCCCAGTTGAAGGCCGCAAGCACCGCCGGCACCGCAATGGTGTGGACCTTGCTCTGACCCTGCGGCATCAGGTTCGGATATTGATCGGCGGTGAATTCGCCGATGGTGTAATAGTCGGCGAAGAGCTTTGAGAACGGCACCGGCAACAGATGCAGCCCTGCTTCGGCCGGAATGCGGGCGAAGAAGTCGATCGGCTTGCCGACAAGGCGTATCATCGCCGCGAGTTCGCCGCTCTTCAGCTGCTGCATCGCTGCCGACGTGTCGACGTTCACCTGCTGAACCTCAATGCCAAGGCGCTGGAAGATGATCGTGCCGGTCAGGCTCGATCCGGCGCCGGCAGGGCCGAAGCTGACCTTCTTGCCGCGCAGATCTTCGAGGCTCTTGATGTCGCGCCTCGCGAGGATATGAACCTCCGACACCGGCAGCCGGATGATGTAGTGAACCCGGTTATTGAGGTTCCAGATTTTGCGTTCGGTCTTGAAATACTCGAACACATCGGACTGAGTGACCGCAACATCGACGCCACGCAGATACAGGAGGTCGTCGATGTTGGAGGCCGCCCCATAGGTCACCATCGGCAGAATGCGCAGATTGTCACCGTCGTCGAGGGCCTTCGCCAGTTCGTCGGGGAAGGTCATGTAGGT
>JAEZBA010000020.1 GCA_023430245.1 Pseudomonadota bacterium | reverse complement strand
GAGCCGCGCACGCGCCGCGTCAACGCCATGCACCGAGACCAGCGTCGCCTTGCCGATGGCGGCATCCTTGCCGGTGGCCTTGCCGACGGTCGCGGCATCGCCTTCGACAACGAGGATATCGTCGGCAATCTGGAACGCGGTGCCGACCGCACGGCCGTATTTCGATAAAGCGAGGCTCTCCTCCGCCGACGCCCCGCCGAGAATGCCGCCGGCGATGCAGGCGAAGTGCAGCAGCGCGCCGGTCTTCATCGCCTGCATGGTGATGATGAAGGCCTCGTCGCCCGTAGGCATGGCGCCGAAGCGGCCCTCGGCGGCGAGATCGAGCATCTGCCCGCCCGCCATGCCCCCGAGCCCCGACCCGCGCGCCAGTTCACGCACCAGCGCGATCCGCACCGCGGGATCGGGATGGGTTTCGTCGCGCGACAGGATGTCGAAGGCAAAGGTGAGCAGCGAGTCGCCGGCAAGGATCGCGGTTGCATCGTCATAGGCGCGATGCAACGTCGGACGCCCGCGCCGCAGATCGTCGTTGTCCATCGACGGCAGGTCGTCATGGACCAGCGAATAGCAATGCACGCATTCGAGCGCCGCGCCCGCCATCAACGCCCGCTGACGTGGCACATCGAACAGGGCCGCGCTTTCCACGACCAGAAAAGGTCGCAGCCGTTTGCCGCCGCCGAGGCTCGAATAGCGCATCGCATCGAGCAGCCGCTGCGGGCGTTCGATTTCACCCGAAGCGGGTTGCGTCGACAGCAGTGTGCCGAGCAGGTCTTCGGTCTCGGACGCGGCGGCATCGAGTGCATTGGTGAAGCTGTTTTTCATTTCGCCATATTCGCGGCACAGCGCCGCATTCCTTGTCTTGTCACGTTAACGGAGAGTCTCTACGGGGACTGTCTGCCGGGGCCCAATTTAATGACCTTATTGCAGCAACGATGGGCGGGTTCCAGACCGGGGCTCCGCCGCGCCGTGAAGGTCGCGGTGCTCGTGGTCCTCGCCGCCTTGCTGCTGCCTTACCTGCTGACACCGCTTTACCTTGTGGTGCGGCCGGTTTCCACGCTGATGGTCTGGCGATATGTCACATTCCAGCCGGTGACCCAGATCTGGCGTCCGCTGGAGGACATCGCCGCGGTGCTGCCACGCACCGTGATTGCGTCCGAGGATGCGCAATTCTGTAACCATCGCGGCATCGACTGGCGGAGCCTGCGGGAGATCATCCGGGACGCCGAGGACCTGGAGGATTTGCGGGGCGGCTCGACCATCACCCAGCAGACCGCCAAGAACCTGTTCCTGTGGCAGGGCCGCTCCTACGTCCGCAAGGCGCTGGAAATGCCGCTGGCGGTGTGGATGGACCTGGTGCTCGGCAAGCGGCGGATCATGGAAATCTACCTCAACGTGGCCGAATGGGGCCCGAGCGGGCAGTTCGGGGCTGAGGCCGGCGCCCGCCGCGCCTTCAAGACCTCCGCGGCCGATCTGGACGCCCGGCAGGCCGCCCTGATGGCCGCCATGCTGCCCAATCCGGTGCGGCGCGACGCCCAGAAGCCTGGTCCGGCGGTGCGCCGGCTGGCCGGGATCTACCAACGCCGGGCCAATGCAGCGGGCCTCGACGTCTGCCTGAAACGGGCGCCCCGGGTCGCCAAACGATCGGGCCAAAAACCCTAGCGCGCGGGCCTCCATTCCTCTATAAGCCGCGGCAATCCATTACATCCGGTCCGGCAGGGTTCCCCTGAATGGGATGTCCCGCCGGATTGTCTTTTTTCGGGAGTTCCGCAAATGGCCGTTCCTAAACGAAAAACCTCGCCGTCGCGGCGCGGGATGCGCCGGTCCGCCGACGCCCTCAAGCAGCCTGCCTATGTCGAGGACAAGGACTCGGGTGAGTTCCGCCGTCCGCATCATCTCGACCTGAAGACCGGCATGTACAAGGGCCGGCAGGTGCTGAAGGTGAAGAGCGCCGAAGCCTGATCGACTGGTCCGGTGGGCGCGAAATCTGCGCCCACGTTGCTGATTGCGCCGTGGACGGGAAGTCCCGGAGGACATGATCCATGTATCTCGTCGGCTTTCCTCTCCTGCTGGTCCCGCTCGCGATCTACAACATGATCGCGTTCCTGTTCAGCCTCGGCTTCAGCGATACGGTGTTCTCGATCCCGATGATGTCGGGCGCTACGCTCGGCGTCACCACCGGCGATCTGCTGATCATCCTGTCGATCTTCCTGCTGTTCATTGAAATCCTGAAAGCCACGCGCTTCGGGGTGAAGTCGATCGTCGACCACCTGCTGTCGTTCGTGGTGTTTGTCGCCGCCCTGCTCGAATTCATCATGGTGCAGCAGGCCGCGACCTCGACCTTCCTGATCTTCCTCGTGATCTGCGCCGTCGATGTGATCGGCGGCTTCTCGATCTCGATCCGCGCGGCCTCGCGCGACTATACCGTCGACGGCCATCATCCGATGGCGCATTGATTGGTGCCACCTCCTCCGGCGCTGCTCGCATGACCCGTGATTTTCACCTGCCCGGCCGTTCGCCGGCCTATGCCACAGGCGGCATGGTCGCGACCTCGCATCCGCTCGCCTCGCTGGCCGCGATCGATATCCTGCGTGCCGGCGGCAGCGCGGCGGACGCCGCGGTCGCGGCGATGGCGGTCGCCTGTGTCGGCGAGCCGCATATGACCGGCATCGGCGGCGACTGCTTCTGCCTGGTGGCGCGGCCCGGCCAGCCGGTCTGGGGCTATAACGGCTCCGGCCGCGCCGGCGCGGCGATGCGCGCCGCGACGCTGATCGGGCAAGGGCTGAAAGAGATCGCCACCGATTCCGTTCACGCCGTCACGGTGCCGGGCGCGATCGAGGCCTGGGAGAAAATCCTCAGGACGCATGGCCGTTTCGGACTCGCGCGCGTGCTGCAGCCCGCGATCGAGGCGGCCGAAGCCGGCGTGGCGGTACCACCGCGGGTCGCGCTCGACTGGTCGCTTGCGGTCACGAAGCTCAGCAAGCATGCCGCGACCGCGAAACATCTGCTGGTCGACGGACATGCGCCAAAGGCCGGCGATGTCGTGAGATTTCCAGCGCTGGCCCGCACCCTGCGGACACTGGCGAAAGACGGTGCGCGCGCCTTCTATGAGGGCGAGATTGCCGACGACATCGTCGCAACGCTGCAATTGCTCGGCGGCGTTCTGACCGCGGCGGATTTCGCGGCGCATCGCGGCGACGAGGTGACGCCGATCTCGACGAATTACCGCGGGCTGGATGTGGTCGAATTGCCACCCAACGGCCAGGGCCTGGCGGCGCTGGTGATGCTGAATATCCTCGAACGCTTCGACATGGGCGCGCTCGACGCCAATGGCGCGAAGCGGCTGCATCTCCTGATCGAAGCCAGCCGACTCGCCTATGCGATGCGCAACACCGCTATCGCCGATCCGGCATCGATGACGGAGACAGTGAACGCGCTGCTCGATCGCGGCTTTGCCGCAAAACTCGCCGGCATGATCGATCCCACGAAACGCTCGTCTTTTCCGAAGGCGGTGAAGCCGATGGGATCGACGGTGCTGGTCTGTGTGGTCGACAAGGACCGCAATGCGGTGACCATGATCAACTCGCTGTTCTCGGCCTTCGGCTCAGGCATCGCGACCGACAAATCCGGCATCCTGCTGCATCATCGCGGCTCGGGCTTCAATCTCACGCCCGGCCATCCGAACTGCATCGGTCCGTCGAAGCGTCCGCTGCATACGATCATCCCCGCTTTGGCGATGCGCGACGGCCGCGTCGACATGGCGTTCGGCGTGATGGGCGGCGCCTATCAGGCAATGGGCCACGCGCATGTCATCTCCAACATCGTCGATCACGGCATGGACCTTCAGACCGCGATCGACTGGCC
>JAEZBA010000649.1 GCA_023430245.1 Pseudomonadota bacterium | reverse complement strand
AGATGATCATGCGTGACGATGACGGAAAGACCGCGCGACACTTCGTAATTGTGTGCTTCGCGGCGCGCTGGATCGCCGGCGAGCCGGTGCCGGATGCGACCGAGATCGCCGAAGCCAGGTGGCGGTTGCCGGAGGAACTTGATGGCCTGAAGACCACTGACGGCCTACGGGAGATCATCGCAGACGCCATGGCCAGGCTATGACCTTCGGAAAGTATCGGGGAAACACGAGGATCGCCGCCTTGCCGTTGCCGCAGGGCGGGCGCATATCGGTGCCATGATCCGCCCGATGGTCGCTCCGATGATCCGCCGTCTCATCCTGAGTCTCGCTCTCGCAATGACGTTCGGTCTGCCGCTGGCCGCGCCCGCGCGCGCCATCGACAGCGGAGCGCTGTTCGAAGCCGAACTGGAGCGCCTGTCGGAAATCCTGGGTGCCCTCCATTACCTGCGGCCCTTGTGCGGGGCGAACGAAGGTCCGAAATGGCGCAATGAGATGCGCGCCTTGCTGGATGCCGAGGCGCAGGCGCCCGAACGCCGCACCAAGCTGATGGCGAGCTTCAACCGAGGGTATAACGGCTTCCAGCAGACCTACCGATCCTGCACCGAGGCCGCCGATCTGGCGATCCGCCGATATCTTGACGAAGGCACCAAGATTTCCCGAGAAATCACCGCGCGCTACACAAACTAGGCGCGAAATCTAGGCTACGAGCCGCGCGGGAAGTTGTCCCAGCCCACGTTAACCTTTCCTAAAGACGATGGTTTGCTGACGGCAGCTGCATGTTAACCTGCCAGCTCCTTGGGGTGGGCGCTGCGAAGCGCGGGAATTCGATTGCAATGACAACATTGACGCGCATGTACTCCGACCGTGATCCGATTCCGGATAACGAGCAGAAACAGGTCGCGCTTGGCTACGTCCACGAAGCCTGGGCAGAGGCCCGGCTCGATGGCGTGGATGGCGATTGCATGGCCCAGGCCTGCCTGTTCGCGGCTCTGATCGAATTCGTCTCGACCTATGGCGAAGACGCCGCCTCCGCCTTTGCGGAAGGGCTCCCCGCCCGCATCCGCAACGGCGAATTTTCGGCCGACCTGTCCCGGCAATAAATCAGACGCGCGGGATATTCGCGTCCGCCACCACCTTGGTCCATTTGGCGACGTCATCCGCGACACGATCGCGGAAACCCTGCGGGGTGGTCGGCACTACGTCGCTGCCGAGCTTGCGCAGCCGCTCGATCACCTCCGGATCCGCCAGGATCGCCTTGATCTCCTCATTCGCCTTGGCGACGAAAGCCGGCGGCATCCCGGCCGGCCCGGCGACGCCGAGCCATGACGTCACGGTATAGCCAGGCACCGTGTCCCCGATCGCCGGTACCGACGGCAGCAGGAAGAATCCCTTCGGCCCGGTGACCGCGATTGGCCGCAAACGCCCGTCAGCGATAAACGGCATCAGCACCGCCGGGGTATCAACCTGGAAATCGACGCGCTTGGCCAGGAGATCGGTGATGCCCTGCGGCGACCCGCGGTAGGGAATGTGCTGGATCTTCGCCTTCGCCATCGCGGCGAACAATTCGAAGGCCAGATGCATGCCGGTGCCGTTGCCCGCGGTCGCGCAGGTGAGCTTGCCGGGATCGGCCTGTGCCGACTTGATCACGTCGGCCACTGTCTTGGCCGGATGATCCGGATAGGTCACCAGGATGAACGGAAAGTCCGTCAGCATGGAGATGAAGGAGAAGCTGTCGACCGCATTGTACGGAAGCTGCTTGTAGATCGCGGCCGACACCGCGTGCCCGCCTGGCAGGATGGTGAGCGTGGTTCCGTCCGGTTCGGCGCGCGCGACGGCGGCAGCCGATGTCGTGCCCCCCGCACCCGGCCGCGGCTCGACCACGATCTGACGATTGAGCCGCTTGCCGAGATGGTCGGCGATCAGCCGCGCGACGATGTCCACATTCGCGCCCGGCGTGAAGCCGTGCATCATGGTGATGGTGCTGCCACCGCTCTGGGCGAAAGCCGGTGCGGCAGCGAAGGCGGACAATCCGGCAAGCGCGGTGCGGCGGGTGATCTGCGTGGTCATTCCAGTCTCCAGAACGTTCTGCTGATGCTCAGTGTGGCGCGGTCTCGACCCGATAGCCAGCCTCCTTGAGGATGCGCTCGCCGGAGGCTGCAAGCTCTGCGAGACGGCGGTTGAGCACGTCGGCAGGAATGGTGAGCTTGCCGTCCTTCTTGCGGACAACGCCGTCGATGATCACGGTATCGACATTGCCGGCGCCGGCAATCTCCACGATCGAGAATATTGGATCGTAGATCGGCGCCATGTTGATGTCGTTTGCGCGCAGCATCACGATATCGGCCTTCTTGCCGGGCGAGAGCGTGCCGATCTTGTCTTCCATCAGGAAGGCCCGGGCGCCGCCGATGGTCGCCCATTCCAGCGCCTCGCGCGTACGCACCGGCAATTCCTTGTACGGCGAATTGCCGCGCAGCGCGTTGTTACGGATTTCCTTGCCACGCGCGAACAATAGCGCCGCCTGCATCTCCCGGAACATGTGTCCCGAACAGAACGGTTCGACGTCGATGCCGAGCGACGGCAGACCGCCCGCCTCGCGGAACGCCGCAACCTGCGCATCGCCGATATGATGATGCAGCTCGACCAGCACCGTTGAGGTGAGCGAGGCACCGTTGTCGACGATCAGCTTCAGGTCGGCGTGGGTGTAGGTCGTGCCGTGCACCAGATTATGGTCCGACCCGAGCAGTCCCTCCTTCGCCATCCGCGCATAGCCATCCGGCACCACGCAATGCTCGCGCGGACGCGTATGCGAGGACGACACCAGACCGAATTCGCGTGCCATGCGGATATCGTGCTCGACCACCTCCCAGGCGCCCCAGTCGGGCCCCAGGATCGCCATGGCGAGCGTGACGCGCCCGTCGTCGCTGGCGAGCCTGCCCTTGCGCAGCGCCTCGATCCGATCGCGCGGATGCGGGACATGGGTGAACGGCACCCCGCCCTCCTTGGTCGGCGGCTTTGCCGTTCCGTGCGCGAACACAGCACGAATGCCGCTGTCGACCAGGCCGTCGACCGCGCGTTCGGCCATCTCGAGGCTGGTGATATTATGGCACCAGTCGACCAGCGTGGTTACGCCGGCATCGATCTGCGCCAGCGCGCCCAGCAGGTTGCCGAGATAGTTGTCCTCGGCATTATACCGTGTCGCCAGATTAAGATGCATGTGTTTCAGATAATCCGGCGTCGTCCATTCGACGCCGATGCCACGCAGCGCGGTTTCCCAGGTGTGCATATGGGCGTTGACCAGCCCCGGCATCACGATCTTGTCGGTCGCGTCGATCACTTCGTCAGCGGCGGCGTTGAGATTTTTTCCAACCGCCTCGATGCGGTTGCCGTTGAGCAGGATTTCGCCGCCCTTGAAGTCGCCGATGGCGGCATCGAGCGTGACCAGCCAGCCGCATTTGATCAGAACGCGTTTCATCATTTCCATTCCATGCTTTGAAATTATGACGCCGCCAGCGTTTCGAGGAAGCGCACGCGCTCGCCCTGCGAGGGTGTCACGAGTTCGCCGTCCCACATCACGCGGTTGCCCCGGACGATTGTCCCGACCGGCCAACCGGTCACGGCAACGCCGTGATACGGCGTCCAGCCGGCCTTCGATGCCACCCATTCGTTGGTGATGGTTTCGCGGCGCTTCATGTCCACAATCGTCAGATCCGCGTCATAACCGACCGCGATGCGGCCCTTGCGCGCCATGCCGAACAGTCGCGCCGGCCCGGCGCTCGACAGATCGACGAAGCGGGAGAGCGACAGCCGTCCGGCATTGACGTGGTCGAGCATGAGCGGAACCAGTGTCTGCACACCGGTCATGCCGGACGGCGTCGCCGGATAGGACTTGGCCTTCTCGTCGAGTGTATGTGGCGCGTGGTCGGAGCCGAGCACGTCGACGATGCCCTGCTCCAGTCCGTACCAAATACCGGCCTTGTGCGAGCCGTCACGCACCGGCGGGTTCATCTGCGCCCTGGTCCCAAGCCGCTGGTAGCAATCTGGCGCTTCCAGCGTCAGATGATGCGGCGTGACTTCGACCGAAGCGACGTCCTTATGATCTTTCAGGAAATCTATTTCCTGCGCGGTCGAGATGTGAAGCACATGGACTCGTGCGCCGGTCTCGCGGGCCACCCGCACCAGCCGCTGCGTCGCCATCAGCGCCGCTTCCGCATCGCGCCAGACCGGATGGGACGACGCATCACCCTCGACCCGCAAGGATTTTCGCTGGTTCAGCCGCTGCTCGTCCTCGGCATGGAACGAGGCCCGTCGGCGGATGACCTTGAGAATGTTGCGCAGGCCCTCCTCATTATCGACCAGCAGCGAGCCGGTCGACGAGCCCATGAACACCTTGACGCCGCAGCAGCCGGGCAGGCGCTCCCATTCCGGCAGATATTTGTAATTGTCGTAGGTGCCGCCGATGAAGAACGCATAATCGCAATGCATGCGATGATGGCCGCGCCGGACCTTGTCGGCCAGCGCCTCCGGCGTGATCGTCAACGGATCGGTGTTGGGCATCTCGAACACGGCGGTGACGCCGCCCATCACCGCGCTGCGCGAGCCGGATTCCAGATCCTCCTTGTGGGTGCCACCCGGCTCGCGGAAATGCACCTGGGTGTCGATCACGCCGGGGAGAACATGCAGGCCGGTGCAATCGACCACCTGGCCGGCTGAGGCTTTTGACAGGTCGCCCAGAGCGGCAATGCGGCCGCCGGTCACACCGACATCGCGAGCGCCCTCCCCGTCCTGGTTGACCACAATGCCGCCGCGAAAAATCGTGTCGAAGGTCTGTGTCATGGCATGTCCGGTATGAGGCTCTTGAGCGGCGCTGTCGAGCGCCTTACGTTCCGGACCGAATTCTGGCAAGACCCCGGCCATGAAAGCAGCTTTGCTCACCGATCGCGGCGTCCTGCGGGTTTCCGGCGAGCCCGCCCGCGCCTTCCTGCACAATCTGGTCACCGCCAATATCGAGACGCTGACGCCCGGACATGCCCGCTATGCGGCGCTGCTGACCCCCCAGGGCAAGATCCTTGTGGATTTCCTGGTGATAGAGGCGCCGGCCGCCGACGGCGGCGGCTTCTTCATCGATACGCCGAAAGCGCTGGTTCCGGACCTCGTCCAGAAGCTCACATTCTACAAACTGCGCGCCAAGGTGACGATCGAGCCGCTCGACTCGCTCGCCGTGCTCGCAGCGTGGGACGGTGTCGGCGCGACCGAATACGGTCTCGACTACCGCGATCCACGGCTACCGGCGCTGGGTCAGCGCCTGCTGGTTCCGGCCGATGTCGTCAAGGAGGCTGCAGCCGATCTCGGCGCCACGCTGGTGGATGAGGCCGAGTACGAGGCGCACCGGATCGCGCTTGGTGTGCCGCGCGGCGGCGTTGATTTCGTCTATGGCGACGCGTTTCCGCACGATGCCAATCTCGACAAGATCGGCGGCGTCGATTTCAAGAAGGGTTGCTTCATCGGGCAGGAAGTGGTGTCGCGAGTCGAACATCGCGGCACGGCGCGCAACCGTATCGTGCCGGTCGCTTTTGATGCGCATGCGGCCGAAGACGGCAGCGCTGTGATGGCCGGCGACAAGAACGTCGGTACCATGGGCTCGTCGGCCGGCAGTCTGGGATTGGCGATGCTGCGGGTCGATCGCGTTGCCGATGCGCTGGCCGCGGGGGTGCCGCTACTGGCCGGCGGCATTCCGATGACGGTGCGCGACGGCGCTTTGGCCGATTTCCTGAAGGACGTGAAGGCTTAAATGAAAGCGATCGCGCATGCCGACGGATTGACGCGCTGCCCATGGCCGAAGGATGACCCGCTTTACGTCGCCTATCACGACACCGAATGGGGCGTGCCGGAATATGACGACCGCGCGCTGTTCGAGAAGCTGATCCTTGACGGCTTCCAGGCCGGATTGTCGTGGATCACGATTTTGCGCAAGCGCGACAGTTTCAGGAAGGCGTTCGACGATTTCGACCCGGAAAAGATCGCGCGCTACACCCCGCGCAAGGTCGAAAAACTTATGCAGGACGCCGGCATCGTGCGCAACCGGCTGAAGATCGAAGGCACCGTGCGCTCGGCGCAGTTATGGCTCGACATCATGGAGACGGGCGGCGGCTTTTCCAATCTGCTGTGGGACCGTCTCGACGGACGGCCAAAAATCAATTCCTTCAAGACGCTGAAAGGCGTGCCGGCGGAAACGCCGCTGTCGCAAGCGATCTCAAAGGATCTCGCCTCGCGCGGCTTCAAATTTGTCGGTCCGACGATTGTGTATGCGTTCATGCAGGCGGGCGGGATGGTCAACGACCATCTGGTGACATGCCACCGGCATGAGGAGTGCGCGAAGCTCGGACGGAAGGTGTGATGGACGTGAAGGCTTCGCGCTCATCCGCCAAACCGCGCGCGTGGCAACGCATGCTGTCGGGCCGCAGGCTCGATTTGCTCGACCCTTCCCCACTCGACGTCGAGATCGAGGACATCGC
>JAEZBA010000613.1 GCA_023430245.1 Pseudomonadota bacterium | reverse complement strand
GCGATGGCCTGTACGCCCTTCGACAGCGTGCTGAAAGCGTTCATGCTGGCGTCCACGCTCTCCTTGCTGAATTTCTGAAAGTCGTCGATCGACTTGGTATCGAAATTGTTCATGTGATTTGCCCTTTGCGCCGGCCCGCAAGGCCGCATTGTCCGCGACTCCGGCCAGTACTGGCCGTCACCGATCAATTTATGCTGCACCGCACAATAAATCAAGATCATTTTTTGCGATGCAAACGAATTCATTAACCATCGGATTTTATTAACTTTTTAGAAATGCCACGCTCCTACCTTGATTGACAGTGGATTATCGGCCGCGCCCGGCACGCGGCCGGGATCGTTCGACCGCCCTCGGGGGACATCAATCGGGCGTTCATGCGCCCAGTGAGCGGGAAAACGGGTGACCATGTTTCGCGTATCGACCGAAGCCTCGTTCGGGCTGCGTTGTGGTGTTGCCGTGCTGGCCTTCGCCTTTGCAGCCGTTACCTTGTCGGCGACAGACGCTGACGCGCGCAGCAAGCGCAAATCCATCAAACGCAGTGTGGCCGCGACCTCGACCTCCGACCCACGCTATGCCGATATCGTGGTCGACGCCAATACCGGCGACGTACTGCATTCGACTCACGCCGACGCGATCCGCCACCCGGCTTCGCTCACCAAGATAATGACACTGTATCTGCTGTTCGAGCAGCTCGAGGCAGGCCGGGTCAAACTCGACACCCAGATGGAAGTTTCGGCCAACGCCGCGAGCCAGGCGCCGACCAAACTCGGCGTCCGCGCGGGTCAGACCCTGATGGTCGAGGATGCGATCAAGGCACTGGTGACGAAATCCGCCAACGACGCATCCGTCGTGATCGCCGAACATCTCGCCGGCTCCGAGGAAGAATTCGCCAAGCTGATGACGCGCAAGGCCCGCGCCCTGCGTATGACGCGGACCGTCTACAGAAACCCGAACGGATTGCCCAATCCCGCGCAGGTTACGACCGCGCGTGACCAGGCCCTGCTTGGTCTTGCGATCCAGGATCGCTTCCCTCGCTATTACCGCTATTTCGCGACCCGGAGCTTTGTCTATCGCGGCGTGCGGATGTCCAACCATAACCGGCTCTTGGGAAGTGTGCCCGGTGTGCACGGCATCAAGACCGGCTACATCCGCGCATCCGGCTTCAATCTCGTCAGCGCCGTCAATCGTGGCGACCGCCGCATCGTCGCCGTGGTCCTTGGCGGCACCTCCGCCGGTGCCCGCGATGCCAGGATGCGCAGCCTGATCGAGCAGAAGGTGATGCTCGCCTCGGTCAAGCGCACCGCACCGAAGATCGTCGAGGTGGCCGAGGCCGCGCCGCCGTTGCCACAAGCCTCGCCGTTCCCGAAGCCGCTGCCGCCGCAGGCTGCGCCAGCGGAAAGGCCGACCCGGGTGGCTACAGCCGCGCCGGCCAGGGGCGAGCCGCTGTCGCTCACTCCACCCGCTGTCGACACGCACGCAGCCCCCGCACAGGCCGAACGTCCGGCTCCGGGTTCGACCGAGCCGATCAAGCCGCATCTTGTCCGCACCTTCTCGGTCCAGCCAGGTACCACCAAGACGGTCGCCGCTATGTCACTGCTGTCGCCTGAACCGATCGCCGGGCGCAACGCGCTTGCCTCCGGAGCGCCGGCCTCTTCGCGGCAAGAAACCGATGGCCGAAATTCCGAGGGGCTGCCGCCCCCGCCGCCAGGCGCCCGCCCCGGCGTGCTCGGCGTGTTGTCATCGAAAGATGTATCGCAGCCCCCTGCCCAGCGGACCGTGACCGCGTCGGTGGCACCGATTGCGCCAGCCGCTCCATCGGCGCGCGAGCCCGCCGGCACCGTCTCAGGCGGATCGACGCCGGCCGAGGGTAAACCGCGTGTGAGCGGCTGGGTGATCCAGGTTGGCGCGTTCGGGGATCGCGACGAAGCCCGCGAGAAGCTTGCCATGGCGCAAAGCAAGGCCGGCAATCTGCTGCGTGGAGCCGCCCCCTACACCGAACTTTTCACAAAGGGAGACAAGCGCTTCTTCCGCGCCCGCTTCGCCGGATTGAAAGAAAACGCCGCCGGCCAAGCCTGTAAAGAATTGAAAAAGAATAACATGGCATGCTTCGCCACGAGGAACTGATTGGGCCGAGCGTAACCGTAAGCGTGCGTTGTGTGGGGTAACTAGCGATGGCGTTTGAGAAGAAGATCCTTGGCCTGATTGACCCGCGCCGCGAGATACGTCGAGCCCCCCTGATCGGGATGGAGTTTCTTCATCAGCGCACGATGCGCACGGCCGATGTCGGCGGCGCTCGCTCCCGGCTCAACGCCAAGGATCTGATAAGCCTCCTCTTCCGTCATTTTTCCGCTGTTGACGTCACCCGCCCCCGCTGCCGAACCCGCATCCGCGTGTTCACGCCAGGCGGGCTCCCGGCGGTCAAGATACGCCATCAATAGCGCACGGCTCTCCTCGTCGATCTCCGGTAAGAGCGACATCAAAGTCGGCACATCGAGGGCATCGAGTGTCACGCCCTCCATGCGGCCCTTCAGGATGCGTCCCCGCATCGCGCCGGTGTCGTGATCGAGCTCCATTTCGACAAAGTCGGAGCGAACCTGCGAGGTCTGACCCGAACTCTTGTTCATGCGCTTGCCGATGCTCGCCATGCCCGGAATCCAGCCGAGCAGTGACAGGCCGGCGAAGCCGAGCGGCACGGCCAGACCGACCTGACCGCGCGCCGTCAGGAAGGCGGCGCCTGCCAGCGCCGCAATGCCGCCGCTCTTGCGCACCACCTGCGCCGCAATTTTCGGGTCGACGCGCTGAAAGCCATACAACGCCCATACCGCAACGAGCAGCACGATAACGCCGAGGATAATGGGACCCATGTGTCGCTTCGCCCGGAATCAACTCATCTGCCGTAGCAGCTTTTGCGCGCCGCCGCTGCGCCGCGCAGACAGATCGGTTAGCGCCTTCATCCCGCCCGCCGCATAGGCCGCCGCGGCACGCAGCAATTCGGCAAGTTCCTGCGCCGCGCCCGGTGCGAAACGCGCATAGGCGCCGCGGCTCAGCCGCGCCATCTCACGGAAAGCATTCTCGGCGATCGCATCGCCGCCCTCCTGGAACATGAAGGCGGGAACGCCGAGCAGCCCGAGTTCGCCGGCCGCCGCGCACAGATCGTCTATCGGCTCTTCCATAGCGTCACCGACATAGACCAGCGCCTGGACCCGTCGCTTCTCGGATTCCTTGCGCACATGCTTCAGCACCCGGCCAATCTGGGTGTGGCCGCCGCGACAATCGATCTTCTCCATCAGCGCCCCGAGCCGCTCCGGCTGCGCTACCCAGTCGGAGGACCGGCATTCGTTCAGACCGCGGAAATAGACCAGTTGCACGTCGAGCCCACCGATCGAGCCCGCTTCCTGAAACATCTGCGCCTGCAACTGGCACGCCGAATCCCAGGTCGGCTGGCGACTCATGGTCGCGTCGAGTGCAAAAACCAGCCGCCCGCGTTGCCCCGACGAGACCGCCGGCGCCATCTCGCGCACCCTGGCAAGGAACGCGTCAATTTCCGCCCGCGATGCCACCGGCCGGTCGGTATCGGTCCTGGCAACCTTGGTGTCGGGTCGATCCTTGCTCATC
>JAEZBA010000568.1 GCA_023430245.1 Pseudomonadota bacterium | reverse complement strand
CGCGCACCCTGGACAGGAATGCATCGATTTCGGCCCGCGATGCCACCGGACGGTCGGTATCGGTCTTGGCAACCTTGGTATCGGGTCGATCCTTGCTCATCCGGCCTCTGACCATTTCCGGAGCCATCCGACTCCGTCACTGCATTTATATATGTGTTCGCCAGCGGCGCGGCGCGCAACATTGCCGCGACACAGCGCAGCACCGATTTCTCAATGAATTCAGGGATCAAGTCGCGCCACGGCCCGCTGCCGCAGGGTCCGGGTCGCCGTGGCCGGTGGCCGTCAGTCAAGCAGGTCGTGGGTTTCCAGCGGCTTGTTGCCCGAGTTGAACCATTCCGCCCGCGCGGCGGCCCGGCGGCGGCCCTTTTCGTCGATCGGCAGCATCAGCGCCCGCAGCAGTGCCTGGACTTCCTCGCGGGCGGTGACATGGGACATGTTCGGGCGGGTGCCGAGCGTAGTCTCGTTGATGTCGTCGAGCGCGGTCAGCCCGCGCGGGAAAAACTCCCGATAGACCACCCGCTCGGAAAACCCGTCAGTGGCGCGGAACCCGAGCTGCAGGCCGAGCGCCTGGAGGCCTTCCGATAGCAGCCGCTTGTTGCGCGAGCCCAAGGTCGAGAGCCGGTTTCGCACCACAATCCAGTCGGCCGCTTCCTGATCGACCTTGCGGCGCTGGCGGCGCGCATCGCGCACCATCTCCGAATAATGGCTGGTGCCGGTTAGCGCATAGGTTTCGGGGTCGACGGTGCCCAGCACATCGAAATCGACAAAGCTGTCGTTGAGCGGCGTGATCAGGGTGTCGGCCATCGCATGCGCCAGCCGCATCAGGTAGCAGTCGGAGCCCGGTGTATCGACGACCACGAAGTCATGACTATGCTCGACCGAACCGATGGTTTCGGCGAAGGCGGCAAATTCGTTGTTTTCGTTCTCGTCATTGCGCAGCCCTTCGGAGCGCGCGATGCAAAAATGCAGCGGGACCTCGAGCGGGAGTTTCTCACGGCGTGCCCACAGCTTCCGGTTTTGAACGTAATGCGTCAGACTCTTCTGGCGCGAATCCAGATCGATGGTCGCAACCTTCTGACCCGCTTTCAGCAGCGCAATGGCGACGTGAAAGGCGGTCGTGGATTTACCCGACCCGCCCTTTTCATTCCCGACCACGACGACATGCGCTGACTTGCGGGGCCCAATGCTCGCCTGGACCAATATGACGCAAACACCCTTGCCGCTGCTATCATCTTCTGTTGCATCAAGTCCGGTCAAGCATTCGTTGCAGCCGGGCGCGTTCATCATTTATACGTGGCCGCGCGGCAACGGCACTCGCCGGACGGTGAACTGTTTCAATTCTGTCGCGGCAAATGCCCGGAGGGTTCATGGCTCGAAAGCCAATCGTCGTGAGAACGCTGTCGCCGTTGCGCCAAGCCACCGCGGCGCTGCGAAAGAAGCACGCAAGCATTGCGCTGATCCCCACCATGGGTGCGTTGCATGACGGACATTTTTCACTGGTTCGCCATGCGCAGAAGCGTGCGGGTGCGGTGGTCGTGTCGATCTTCGTCAATCCCCGGCAATTTGCGCCGACCGAAGATTTCGGCGCCTATCCGCGCGATTTCGAACGCGACGTCGCCGCACTCACGAAGCTTGGCGTCGATCTGGTCTGGGCGCCGACCGATACCGCCATGTATCCGCAGGGCTTTTGCACTGCGATCCTGCCAGGCGGCCCGGCTACAGCAGGGCTTGAGGATGCATTCCGTCCGCATTTCTTCGGCGGCGTCGCCACCGTGGTCGCCAAGCTGTTCCTGCAGGTCACGCCGGACTTCGCGATGTTCGGCCAGAAGGACTATCAGCAATTGAAGGTGGTGACGCGGATGGCTGCGGATCTCGACCTTCAGGTCAAGGTGGTCGGCTGTCCGACCATGCGGGAGAAGGACGGCCTCGCCCGCTCCTCGCGCAACGTCTACCTGTCGCCCGCCGAACGGCAGACTGCGCCGGTCCTGTACCGTGTGCTGAAGGACAGCGCCTCGCGGATCAAGGCCGGCGAGACACCGGCAACGGTGCTGACGGACGGACGCAACGCGATCGAAAACGCGGGATTTCAAGTCGACTATCTCGAAGCGCGCCATGCGCAAACGTTGGCCAAAGTCAGCGCGCTCTCAGACGGGCCCATCCGTCTCCTGGTCGCCGCCCGCCTCGGCAAGACCCGGCTGATCGACAATCTCGGCGTATAGCGCCGGTCTCAAATCCGTCATCCTGAGGCGCGAGCCAAGCCGCAGAATGAAGCGGACTTCGGATTCGGGACACTAGCCAGCCTCGAAGGATGAGCGGCCAAGCGTTTCGGGCCGTCCTCCTTCGGGCCCGGACTTACGGCCGGGCACCTCTGGGTGACGGTGAAACAGCCTCAACGCCTCGCGATCAAGTCACCTTACCGCGGGAAGCCCGGGATCGACGGCAGGCCCGGAATCGACGGCAGTTGCGGCACACCCGGAATGTTGCGCGGCAGGTCGCGCAGATTCAGCCGCTGGTTAATGATGTCGCGGCCGATATTCTTGAAATTGAACACATTGCGGACGGCGTTGCGATCACGCACCAATTGCTGCGGCGTGATTGTCAGCGCGTTGGCGACGACCTGCTGCGCCACGATCTGGATGG
>JAEZBA010000237.1 GCA_023430245.1 Pseudomonadota bacterium | reverse complement strand
CACACAGCCCTTCGCGGCGGCCCTGAGCCGGCTGGAGACCCTCGACGGGCGGCTGATCGCCGGAAACCCGTCAGCGCCATTCGCGCACGCCGTTCCGTTCGACACCCTGACTTCCGCAGTCGCCGGTCCGGAGGTCGAAGCGCGCTTCGCGGCGGTGTCGCCCGATAGCGTCGCCCGCATCCTGCTGACATCCGGATCGACCGGCGATCCGAAGGGCGTGATGATCACCCAGCGGATGATGCTGGCGGTCGCCGAGGGTTTTGCAACGGTATGGCCGTTCCTGCTGGACCGGCCGCCGGTCATGGTCGACTGGCTGCCCTGGAATCACACCGCCGGCGCCAACGGCACCTTCAACCTGATCCTGCGCGCGGGCGGCGCCTTGTATATCGATGATGGCAAGCCGACGCCTGCCGGCATCGCCCGCTCGGTCGAAAATCTTCGGTCGGTATCGCCGACCCTGATGTTCAATGTGCCGTTCGCCTATGACGCACTGATTCCGCAGATGGAGAACGATGCAGACTTCGCGCGGCATCTGCTCTCGGACATGGACCTCCTGCTCTACGCGGCGGCGGGCCTGCCGCAGAATCTGTGGGACCGGCTCGAACGGCTGTCGATCGCGGTGCGCGGCGCGCGGATTCCGATCGTATCCTCGCTAGGCTCGACCGAAACCGCCTCCCCGGCCACGCTCGGATGGTGGGGCACCGGCGTCTCCGGCTCGCTCGGCCTGCCGATCCCCGGGATCGAGGCAAAGCTTATCAAGGTGAACGACACCGACATGGAAGTCCGCTTCCGCGGTATCGGCATTACGCCGGGCTATTGGGCGCAGCCGGAGGCAACACGCGAGGCTTTCGACGAAGAAGGCTTCCTCCGCATCGGCGACGCCGTGCGCTTCTCCGATCCGCAGGATCTTGCGGCGGGCCTCGCCTATCACGGACGGCTGTCGGAGAATTTCAAGCTGACCACCGGCATTTTCGTGGTCGTCGGCCTGCTGCGGCTCGACCTGATCAAGGCCTGCGAACCCTTTTTGCAGGACGTCGTGGTGACCGGAGAGAACAGAAATGATATCGGGCTTCTTGTCGTTCCGAACCTCAGTGCACCGGCGGCGCCCGGCAGCGCCGAGTATAGCGACGCGCTACGGCAGAAAATTGCCGCTTTCAACGCACACGAAAGCGGATCCAGCCGGCGGATCGCGCGCGCGGTTGTCATGACCGAACCACCAGACATCGATGCCGGCGAAATCACCGACAAGGGCTACCTCAACCAGCGGCGGATCATCGCGCGCAGGGCGTCCCTGATCGAGGCGCTTTACAGCGAAACGCCCGGCCATGGCATCATGCTATTTGCGCGCTGAACCGTTACAACAAATTGACGCGACAACCGGACGAACTGCCACCCCCATGATCGATCTCGACAACATCATCGCCATCGACATCCACACCCACGCGGAGGGCCCATGCGGCACCCACGCCTTTGAGGACGGCGCGGAGCTGCGCGAAGGCATGAAAGCCTATTTCAAGCAGGAGCTCTGGGAGCCGACCATTCCCGAGATCGCCGATTATTATCGTCAGCGAAAGCTCGCGCTCGTGATCTTCCATGTCGATTGCGAACATCATCTCGGCATCCGGCGCTACGCCAACGAAGAGGTGGCAAGGCTTGCTCACGAAAATTCAGATGTGATGATCCCGTTCGCTTCGATCGATCCGCACAAGGGCAAGCTCGGCGTGCGCGAAGCCCGGCGGCTGGTCGAGGAATTCGGCGTGCAGGGCTTCAAGTTTCACCCCTCCTCGCAGGGCTTCTATCCGCACGACCGCATGGCCTATCCGCTCTATGAAGAGATCCAGGCCAGCGGCAAGCCGGCGCTGTTTCACACCGGCCAGACCGGCGTCGGCTCCGGCATGCGCGGCGGCTACGGCATCAAGCTCGAATATTCGAACCCGATCCATCTCGATCAGGTCGCGATCGACTTTCCCGACATGAAGATTGTGATGGCGCATCCGTCCTTCCCCTGGCAGGAGGAAGCGCTGGCGGTCGCGCAGCACAAGCCGAATGTCTATATCGACCTGTCCGGCTGGTCGCCGAAATACTTCCCGCCGATTCTGGTGCGCTATGCGAACTCGCTGCTGAAACACAAGGTGCTGTTTGGATCGGATTTTCCGGCGATCACCCCGGACCGCTGGCTGGCGGATTTCGAGAAAATCGACATCAAACCGGAGGTGCGCCCGCTGATCCTGAAGGAAAACGCAATCAAGCTGCTCAATCTGCGGCCTTAGTCACATCTCCAATATCTGCCGTCGCGCGATCACCGGCCCGCCGGCTTCTTCGTCGCAACGCGCTTTGCGGGTTGCGTTCTGGAGGCGCTCAGCGCGCTCGCGACCACCGGCACCAGCCGCTGCGCCACCACCGTGTGTCCCTGCGCCGACATATGCAGGCGGTCGGGCCCGGTATGGCTTGGCGAATAGCAGGTGCTGCCGGGAACGAAGCGGGCGCCGTATTGCGCCGCGAGTTTGCGTCCGACCGCATCCCATTCCGGAAAGAAGAAGCCGCACAGGATCGCCGACACCCGCCGTGCGCGGAGTTGCGACAGGATGCCCTGCATCCGGGCAATGATGACATCACGCGGCGTGCCGCGGATCAGATCGTTATAACCGCCCTGCACGATGACGAGCCGCGTGCCCGCCGGCACGCTGGTATCGAGCCTGTTCAGCATGCCGCCGAAGGTATCGCCAGATATTCCGGCATTGGCGATCCGCGCGTTATAGCCGCGACGTTGCAGCATGGCGCTGAGCTGCGCCGGAAAAGCATTGCCCTGGCCGACGCCGTAGCCGGCGGTGTTGCTGTCACCCAGGGCCACGATCAACGGCTGCGAAGATGCCGTTCCGCAGACGAGGCAACAGGCGATCAGCAGACCGCAGAAGTGAAACCAGCGCGCGATCATTTGCACCGAGCTCCTGTGACGACGACGTTGCAACGAATGACGGACATGCGATTTCCGTGCCGAATTCCAGCGTAGGGCTGCATCGAACCGGATGCGGCCGGTTCCCGACCTTTCGCGATTTAATGTTAACGGCGGACAAACGGCCACACGGCTGGCTCCTGCGATTCTTCATTTGTACGGTGCGGGTTGCACTTCGGCACCCCGGCAGGAATTTGGAATGACAAATCGCTTCATCCGCTTCGGCGAACGCGCTCTGCGCTCGTCCTGGACGGCTTTGCAGTACCAGTATTACATGAAAGAATGGCGTTCAGGTCTGGTGGAACGAAAGACGCAACAAAACGCTTCCGCCTCTTGAGCTGCGCGACGGCTCGACACTGCATCACGGCCCCTTCGATGAGCCGGTCGCACTCTTTCGCGAGGTTTATGTCGATCGCTTCTATGAATCGCTCGACGCGCCTCGGGATGCTCATGTTGTCGACATTGGTGCCAATATCGGAGCGGTTACGCTCTATTGGGCGCGCTCAAGGCCCGACATTCATTTTCATGCCTATGAACCCAACCCGCAATCCTACGTAGCGCTGCGAAAGAACGTCGAAGCCAACGGCCTAACCGCGCAGGTCACGACCTATCGCGAGGCCGTGGGCTTCGAGCGCGGCAAACTCGATATCTGGACCGACGTCCCGACAACCCTTGCCACCGCCTATGGCGATGCTCCGGTGCAAGGCGCGACCAGGCGATCGGTCCCGATGATCTCGCTCGATGATGTATGGGATCGCATGGGCCGCGCGCCGATCTGGATGCTCAAGATCGATACCGAGGGCGCCGAAGGCGACATCCTGGACGGCGCGTCCGATACGGTTCTGGCCAATGTGGAGACAGCCTGCATCGAATGGCACGAAAATATCGTGCCCGGTGTGTTCGAGCGCTGCCGGCAGCGGCTGGAGGATGCCAATTTCATTGTCCAGACCCGCGCTCACCCCTGGAACGAGGGCATCTTCTTTGCGGCCAAGCCGCATGTCCGCGCGCTGTCGTCCTAGCCGGATGGAATCCGGGCCAGCCTGAGCGGCCGGCGCCCTGAGGCTTGGCTACGCGAGCTTTTCGGACAATCAGAGCAAGATCGCCGCGGCCCAAGGCTGGATCGAGAAAATCGTCGGCTACAAGTTAGCGCCCCGCCGGAATGCTTTGAAGCTGAGTTTGCCGACGGTGTTCCGGCGCCGTTGCTTGAAGCTGTGCGGCAGCTTGCCGGGCACCTTTACGTAAACCGTGAGGCCATCACTGACGGGCCGGTGCCCGTTGAAACGCTGCCGTTCGGCCTTCTGACGTTGCTCACACCCTATCGCGCCTGGTTCTTTTAGCCATGACGGAACCGTGTCTCGCCCTGCAAACCGCCATCCGGTCCCGGCTGATTGCCGCGCCGGCCGTGACCGCATTGGTGCCGGCGGACTCGATCTTTGACCGATCGGGACGCCCAGAGCGCGACACATGCATCATCATCGGCGAAGGGCATTCGATTTACTCGGATCGTTACCGGACCTTCTTTGACAAGGCCTATGCCACGATCAAC
>JAEZBA010000211.1 GCA_023430245.1 Pseudomonadota bacterium | reverse complement strand
CGCCGCCAATCCCGCGGTCGGCATGGCGGCGATCACCGTGGTCTGCATGATGTTGCCAGGCGCGTTGCTGATCCGCGACCATGGCTTCGCCTTCACCCCGGACCTCTCGAAATTGCGCGATGTCGAGTCCGTCGACCGCAACATCGTCGCCTGGGTGCGGCTGCTTCTGCTGGTCGCGGTGGCCCATGCGGGAGCCGGCATCCTGGTGGTGCTTGCCAGCAATCTCGCGCGTACCAAGAAGGATGAATCCGCCATCGTCCCGGGACAGCCCGTCGCCCCGTTCGCGCGCAGCTTCATCTATTGCTTCGCGTTGGCGCCGCTGATCGTGGTGACCGCGTTTGCGGTGGTGTCCGGCAAGTTAGACCTGTCGGGGATTCCGCCGCTGCTGGTTCTGTCGGGGCTCGCCATTGTCGCCGCAGCCGGCGACATGATCATGCTGCATCATCAGCGCATCCTGACCATCGCCTGGATCAGCCTGCTGATCGTGCCGGCGGTATTGATGGCGATGGGGGTCCTGCTGCTGCCGGCGTTGTTTGCGGTCGACCTGCGGACTGCGCAGCCCGCCGACGAGATCGCAAAATTCTTCACCGAGAACTTCGAGCGGCGCACGCAACGCAAGCTTGAAGTGGTGGCCGGCGATCCGCGGCTGGCGTCGCTCGTATCCGTGGCATCCGCCAGCCGCCCGCAGGTTTTTCATGCGCCTGGCACGGGACGACCTCAGCTAGCCACCCGCGAAGACGCGATCGAAAAGGGCGCCGTCGTATTGTGGCGCGCGACCGACAGCGCCGGCACTCCGCCGCCCGAGGTCACGGCGCAATTTCCGGGGCTCGTGCCGGAGGTGCCGCGGGCCTTCGATCGCGCGCTGCCGGGACGCGCACCGGTGCTGCGCATCGGCTGGGGCGTGGTTCGGCCGCTGGCGCAAACGACCGCGCCGCAGTAACTCGCGGTCAGTGATAGGCCTCGCCTTCCTTCACCTTGCCGCGGAACAGCCAGTAAACGAAAATCACATAGCCGAGAATGATCGGCAGCATGAACACCGTTCCGATCAACATGAAGATCTGGCTCTCGGGCGCCGCAGCCGTATCCCAGACCGTGAGCGAGGGCGGCACCAGATACGGATAGCTCGAGATGACGAGCCCGAGATAGCCGAGCAGGAACAGTCCGATACACGCGATGAAGGGCAGCGAGTCGCGCTCCTTGCCGATCCAGCGCCACAACAGCAGCGCCACCAGCGCGGTCACCAGCGGGACCGGCCACAGATAATAGAAGTTCGGCAGCGAGAACCAGCGATCGGCGATGCGCTGGATGGCGTAGGGCGTATAGAGTGACACCGCAGCCATGAAGCCAAGCACCACGAGCAACAGCACACGGGCCTGGCGGCGCGCACGATCGGCGACCTCACCCTCGGTCTTCATGATCAGCCAGGTGGCGCCGAGCAGAGCATAGCCGCAGACCAGCGCCAGGCCGCA
The DNA here is from genome assembly GCA_023430245.1 of Pseudomonadota bacterium. Lineage (GTDB taxonomy): Bacteria > Pseudomonadota > Alphaproteobacteria > Rhizobiales > Xanthobacteraceae > Pseudorhodoplanes. Next base: position 5,201 of record JAEZBA010000211.1, on the reverse strand, counting down.
CAGGATCGCGAATGGCGTCGCCCAGTCGAAATGGCCGCCCGCGAATTGCCCGTCCTTGACGGTGATGCCCTGGATCAGTCCGCCAAGGATGATCCCTTGCGAAAACGCCGCGAGCAGCGATCCGAAGGTGAAGGCAAAATTCCACAACGGCTTGCTGTCGGAGACGATGCGGAATTCGAACGCCACCCCGCGAAATACCAGCGCCAGCAGCATGACGATCACCGGCAGATACATCGCCGGCATGATGATGGCATAGGCCATCGGAAACGCCACCCACAGCCCGCCGCCGCCGAGCACCAGCCAGGTCTCGTTGCCGTCCCAGAACGGGGCGATCGAACGCATCATCTGATCGCGCTGGCGTTCGTTGCGGGCGAACGGAAACAGGATGCCGAGGCCGAGATCGAAGCCGTCGAGGATCACATACATCGCCACCGCGGTACCGATGATTCCGGCCCAGATGACGGGGAGATACCATTCCATCGGTCAGTCTCCCCTCTTGATCGCTTCGCGCGCGGCACCATGGGCCGCGGTGAGCGGACGATTTGGCAATCCTTCGGGCTCTTCGATCACCCGATCTTCCGGCCCGACATTGATCAGCCGGTTGATGTAATAGATACCCATCGAGAACACGATGCCGTAGCAGATCACGAACAGCGTCAGCGTGCCGAGCAGACTGGCCGCCGGCACCGGCGAAATCGCATCGGCGGTGCGCAGGATGCCGTGCACCAGCCAAGGCTGACGGCCGCTTTCAGTCACCACCCAGCCTGCAATTACCGCGACGAAGCCGCACCACCACGTCATCGAGACGATGCGCAGATACCAGCGTGTTTCCCAAAGTTTGCCGCGCCACCAAAGGAAACAGCCGAACAACGCGGCCGCAATCATATAGAGGCCGATGCCGACCATGATGCGAAAGCCGAAAAAGACATTCGGCACCGGCGGCCGGTCCTGCGGCGGCACGCTCTTCAGGCCGGGAAACAAACCGTCAAAACTGTGGGTCAGAATCAGCGACGAACCGTGCGGGATGGAGATTTCAAACAGGTTCTTCTCGGCCTTCTCATCCGGCCAGGCGAACAGCACCAGCGCGCCGGGTTTGCTGCCGTCCCAGTGCGCCTCGATGGCGGCGATCTTGATCGGCTGATGCTTCAGCGTATTGAGGCCATGCTGGTCGCCGATGAACAATTGCAGCGGCGCCAGGATCGCCATCAGCCACAGCCCCATCCGCATCATGGTGCGCGCATCCTCGACGTGCTTGCCCTGCAGCAGGTAGCGTGCGCCCACCGCGATCACCACGAATCCGGTCATGAGATAGGCCGCGTTCAGCATATGCGAGAAGCGGTAGGGGAAACTCGGATTGAAGATGATGGCCAGCCAGTCGACCGGATAGGCGATGCCGTCGCGCACCTCATGTCCGGTTGGAGTCTGCATCCAGCTGTTGGCGGACAAAATCCAGAACGCCGACATCGCGGTGCCGAGGGCGACGATGGCCGCCGACAGCACATAGAGACCGGGCGGCACTCTGTTGAATCCGAACAGCAGAATGCCGAGAAAGGTCGCTTCGAGGAAAAAGGCGGTCAGCACCTCGTAGCCGATCAGCGGCCCGACCACGTTGCCTGCGACCAGCGAAAAGCGGCTCCAGTTGGTACCGAACTGGTAGCTCAGCACGACCCCGGACACGACGCCCATCGCGAACGAGACCGCGAAAATCTTGGTCCAGAACCGCATCAGGCGGTGATAGCGCTCGTTGTCCGTGCGCAGCCACATCACCCCCAGCGTCGCGATATAGGCCGATAGCCCGATGGTGAAGCTCGGGAAAATAATGTGAAAAATAACGGTGAAAGCGAACTGAATTCGGGCGAGAAGGACGGGATCGAAGTCCATAAGGCAGCTCCTGGTCCGCTTTCGGTGTTCGCCTACTCGACCGCACCTCCCAGCCGCTTCAAGCGACCGAATCTGCCATTTTGCGAGGCAGTTGGCGGACACTTAATGCGCTTCTTCGCACGATTCCAAGCCTAACCGACTGCGGCATCGCGACTCTGCCGGTTTGGCATGAGTCTGGCTTTTCTTGCGGTGGACAACGTCACAAATCGGTCAAGACGCGCGCCGGGCCGCGCTAGTCTTGGAGGTTGTGACGGGGCATGCAGGGGGAGAACCATGACCACGGATACCACACCCGCCGGTAGCGGCGCAGAAACAGGCTTTCTCGACAGATATTTCGGACTGACCGCGAACAAGACCTATGTCCGCACCGAGGCGGTCGACGGTCTCACCACGTTCCTGACGATGGTCTATATCGTTTTTGTGAACCCATCGATCCTTGCCAAGGCCGGCATGGATTACGGCGCGGTGTTCGTCGCGACCTGTCTCGCGGCCGCGATCGCGACCTTCATCATGGGTCTTTACGCCAATTACCCGATCGCGCTCGCGCCGGGGATGGGTTTGAACGCCTTCTTCGCGTTCACGCTGGTGCTGACCTACAAATACACCTTCCAGCAGGCGCTCGCCTTCGTGCTCATTTCGGGTCTGATCTTCGTGCTGATCTCAGTCACGAAGCTGCGCGAATATGTCATCAACGCAATCCCCATGAATCTGAAACTCGCGGTCTCAGCGGGCGTCGGATTGTTTCTGGGGATCATCGCGCTGCAGAGCGCCGGGATCGTGGTCGACCATCCGGCCACGCTCATCACGCTCGGCAATCTGACCAAGCCTGCTTCGATCCTGTTCCTGATCGGATTCGTGCTTATCGCCGCACTCGCTAGCCGCAATGTGCTGGGCGCGACGCTGATCGGAATTCTGGTCGTCGCAATCGCCGGGCTGCCGTTCGGGGTCGCCGAGTACAAGGGCCTGGTTTCGACGCCGCCGTCGATCGCACCGACCTTCATGCAGTTCGACTTCTCGCGCGTGTTCGAAGCCACCGCCATTGTGGTGATCTTCACGCTCCTGTTCATCGACCTGTTCGATACCGCAGGCACCCTGGTCGGCGTGGCGCATCGCGGCGGGATGCTGGACAAGGAGGGCAAGCTCGAGCGCATGCCGCAGGCGCTGCTGGCGGATTCCACGGCGACGGTGGTTGGAGCCGGGCTCGGAACCTCCAACACCACGAGCTATATCGAGAGCGCAGCTGGCGTCGCGGCGGGCGGCCGCACCGGTTTGACGGCGGTATTCGTCGGCTTGCTGTTCCTGCTGACGCTGTTCTTCTCGCCGCTGGCCGGCATGATCCCGGCCTATGCATCGGCCGCCGCGCTGCTCTATGTCGCCTGCGTAATGGCGCGCGGTCTGGCCGAACTGAACTGGGAGGACATGACCGAATATGCGCCGGCGGTGGTGGCTGCCATTGCGATGCCGCTGACCTATTCGATCGCAACCGGCATCGGGCTTGGCTTCATTACCTATGCGCTGGTCAAGGCCCTGGCCGGCCGCTGGCAGGAAGTGACGCCCGCGATCTGGGTGCTTGCCATCCTGTTCGCCTTCAAGTTCGCGGTATCCTGACGGCTCGCGGCCTCTTCCTCTCGGAGGAAGAGGCCGTCACTCTCCGAGCGCCTTCCTGATCGACAGAAAATCTCGCCAGGCCAATCGCTTCTCGATCGGCGTGCGCAACAGATAGGCGGGATGATAGGTTGGCATGGCGCGGATATCGCGGGTCTCCGCCTTATAGGTAAACCAGCGCCCGCGGGTCCTGCGAATGCCGTCGGTCACCCCGAGCAGAGTCGCGGTCGACGGCTTGCCGAGACAGACCAGCACCTGCGGATCGACTAGTTCGATCTGGCGCTGGATGAAGGGCAGACAAATCTGCGTCTCGTGAATCGAGGGGTCGCGATTGCCCGGCGGCCGCCACGGCACGATGTTGGCAATGTAGACCTCGGCCCGCGCGATGCCGATCGCGCCCAGCATCCTGTCGAGCAACTGGCCCGACCGGCCGACAAACGGGACCCCGCGCTGATCCTCCTCCGATCCGGGCGCCTCGCCGACAAACATCAGACGCGCCTCAGGGCTGCCGTCGCCGAAGACGAGCTGTTTTGCGGTGGTGCGAAGCGCACAGCCCTCGAAGTCCTGCATGATCGCGCGCAGCGCCTCGAGCGAGGACGCCGATTTTGCCGCCGCGCGCGCGGCCATGATCGCCTCCTCGGGCAGTGGAGGCGGCGCGGTGGGGGCAATGGCCGGCGCGGCCGGGCGCAACTCCCGGGGGCGCACCGCCGGCTCGGCAACGGCCTCCGGAGCATGGAGGGCAGACGCCGCAACGGTCTGGTCGGCAAACCGGTTCGCCGGGGTCTCGTCCAGCGCGATATCGACGCCGGCTTCGACGTAGAAGGTCAGCAGATCGCGGACGTGTTTGGCCTCGGCGGGGGTCATGGCGCGACTTTAACACGGAGATGGCAGCAGACTGATTGTCCGAATTGCCCAAACATGAAAAAACCAGACCTCGATCAGAGGAACTCTAATTCTCGTGTTCCCTGGTTCATCCGCCAACATGGAACAAGCGATGTCCGAACTGCCACCCCGCGAAAGTATGGAATTTGACGTGGTCATTGTGGGCGCCGGCCCTGCGGGACTGGCCGCCGCAATCCGGCTGAAGCAGATCGCGCCGGATACCAGCGTGGTGGTGGTCGAAAAGGGGTCCGAGGTCGGCGCCCATATCCTCTCGGGCGCGGTGATCGATCCCTCGGGGCTCGACCGCCTGCTGCCGGACTGGCGCGAGGATCCGGATCGGCCGCTCAAGACCGAGGTCACCGACGACCGCTTCTACTGGATGACGCAAGGCTCCGCGATCAAGGTGCCGCTGTTCATGGCGCCGCCGCTGATGAGCAACCATGGCTGCTTCATCGGCTCGCTCGGGCTGGTCACGAAATTCCTGGCCGCAAAGGCGGAAGCGCTCGGCGTGGAAATCTACCCGGGATTCGCCGCCGCCGAACTGATCACCGGCGAGAACGGCGAGGTCCGCGGCATCGCCACCGGCGACATGGGCATCGGCAAGGAGGGCGAGCCGACCGATGCCTTCACCCGCGGCATGGAATTGCTGGGCAAATACACCCTGTTCGCCGAAGGCGCGCGCGGGTCTTTGAGCAAGATCCTGATCGCCAAATACGGTCTTGCCAACGACCGCGAGCCGCCGAAATTCGGCATCGGGCTGAAGGAAATCTGGCAGGTCGATCCGACAAAGCACAAGCCCGGCCTCGCCCAGCACTCGTTCGGCTGGCCGCTGG
>JAEZBA010000185.1 GCA_023430245.1 Pseudomonadota bacterium | reverse complement strand
ACGGACAGGAAGGCGTCGACATGGCAAAGAGCGAGCGGCCGGCTCTCATCCTCATGGACATGAGCCTGCCGGTCATGGACGGCTGGACCGCGACCCGCACGATCAAGGCCGACGACTCCACCAAGGCTATTCCGGTGATTGCGCTGACCGCGCATGCGATGGAATCGGATCGCGAACAGGCGCTGCAGGCCGGCTGCGACGATTTCGACACCAAGCCGATCGAATTGCCGCGGCTGCTCGGAAAGATCAACGCGCTCCTGCCGAAATGATCGATCGAAGCGATAGCGAGAGTGCTCGCCTGCACAACGCCCTGCGCGCGCATCTGCGTCAGGACTTCGTGGCGCCGGCGGCGGCGATCGTGGGCTTCGCCGATATCGTGATCGAGGACGCCGCGCGCGCCGGGCTGACGGATTACGCCGCCGATCTCGACCGCATCCGGAGCGCCGGCCTGAGCCTGCAGGCGCTGCTCGACGCGGTGTTGCAGCAGACCGGCGAGGTCGACGACATCGACGCCTATCGCACCAAGCTACGGCACGATCTGCGCACCCCGATCAATGCCGTGAAGGGCTATGGCGAGATGATCGTGGAGGATGCGCGCGACGCAGGCCACGAGTCGCTGGTGCCCGATCTGGAGAAGCTGCTTACGGCAGCGGATGGCATTCTGGAGCGCATCGACGCGCTGGTCGCATTCTCGGGCGATTCTCTCGATGGGGCGCAGCCGTCCTTCGCGGACGCGTCGCGCGTTGTTGACGCGTTGCGTGGCTCCGAGCCCGCGACGGCGCAGCAGACGATCGCCGGCCAGATCCTGGTGGTGGACGACAACGCCTCCAATCGCGACCTGCTGGCGCGGCAGCTCACTCGCGACGGGCATGCGGTCGAAACGGTGGAGTCCGGCCGGGAGGCGCTGGCGCTCATGGCCGAGCGCGGTTTCGACCTGATCCTGCTCGATGTGATGATGCCGGAAATGAGCGGCTACGAAGTCCTGAGCAAGTTGAAACACGATCCGCGGACGGCGGAAATCCCCGTGATCATGATTTCGGCGCTGGACGAGATCGATTCGATCGTGCGCTGCATCGAGGCCGGCGCGGTCGACTATCTGCCGAAGCCGTTCGCGCCGGCCATCCTGCGCGCCCGCATCCGTGCGTCTCTGGAGAACAAGCTGCTGCGCGACCGCGAGCGGGCGATGATGCGCGAAATTCAGATCGCCAAGGAGCGCAACGAAAACCTGCTGCTGTCGATCCTGCCGCGCGCCGTGGTCGAGCGGATCAATGACGGCGCCGCCATGGTGGCCGACCATATTCCGGAAGCCACCATCATCTTTGCCGACATCGTCAATTTCACCCCGTTCTCGGGCAATCTTTCGCCATCGGATGTGGTCGGGGTGCTGAACCGCATCTTCTCGGCGTTCGACCGGCTGGTCGATCAGTTTGGCGCGGAAAAGATCAAGACCATCGGCGACGGCTACATGGTTGCGGTCGGCATTCCGGAGCCGCGCGAGGACCATGCCGAGGTCGCCGCGCGGCTGTCGCTGACGATGCTTGAAACCTTCGACGCGATCCGCAGCGAGATCGATGCGCCGATCCAGTTGCGCATCGGTGTCCATACCGGACCCGCAATCGCGGGCGTGATCGGTGAGCGAAAATTCGCCTACGATATCTGGGGTACCACGGTGAATATTGCGAGCCGCATGGAATCGCATGGGGCGGCGGATCGTGTGCATGTCTCGAAAACGGTGGCTGACCGGCTGTCCGGCCAGTTCAGTTTCGTGCCGCGCGGCGCGATCGAGGTGAAGGGCGCGGGCCTGATGGAGACATTCTGGCTGGAGGCGGAATAGACGGTGCGTAGCCCGGGTTGAGCGAAGCGAAATCCGGAGGGCGATCGTCCCGCATTTCGCTTCGCTCAATACGAGCTACGATAGCTGCGGCTAATTCTTCTGCCGCATCACCCGCGCGCAGGTGGTGCGCGCCGTCTTGCCGGCTTCCGAATAGCAATAGTCGAGCGTGTCGACGTTCACCAGCGTGAACCAGTAAAAGCCTTCCTCGTCCGAGCCGACGATCAGATGACCGTTCGGCGTGAACGCGCCCCACAGGTCTTCTTTGACGTCGCCGTCCCTGTTGGAGCGGCTGAGGTAGCCCTTGAAGGCGCGGCCCCTCTGCTCGGTGATGACGAGGGTGGCGAGGCCGTCACGATAGCCTTCGTCCTTGGCCATCCGCTCGCGCTGTCCGGTCCAGGTGCCGACCAGCGACAGATCCTGCTGAGCGAGAACCGGCGTCGCCAGCAGGCACAAGGCGGCAGCCGCGAAAATGCGCTTCATGATGACGAACCCTCGATTCAAATCGGAAACCGACAGGCGCAGTCGAATGAAATCGCTCGCGCCTGTCCAGTGAGAGTCGCGTGGAGAGTGTATGAACCGTCAATTCGCGGCAGCGAAGTCTCAGAACATTCCGTTCTTGTTCTTGGCGGTGGCAGGATCGGGGATTGCCTGCACGGCGTCCCAATGCTCCACCACCTTGCCGTTATCGTCCAGGCGGAACAGGTCGAAGATCGCAAAGCCGCGCTCGTCGGTGCCCGGGTTGCGCACCGCATGCACATGCACGATCACATAATTGCCGTCGGCGAAGACCCGCTTGATCTCGCTCTTGTTGTTCGGAAACTTTTCGCGCAGGAAGCCGATGAAGCCCTTGATGCCTTCAAGCCCGTCGGCACCGATCGGGTTGTGCTGGATATAGGTGGCGCCGACATAGGTCGCGGCCTTTTCGAAATTCTTTTCGTTCAATACCGCGTTGTAGAACTCGACCACATTCTTCTTGTTGCGTTCCATCTTCTGCGCATCGGTCATTTGCGCCTGCGCGGGCGCCGTCAAAGCAAAGGCGACGAACATCAGAAATGCCAAAGCCGATCGTATCATGCTGTCCTCCCGTGGCCCGCTTGGCGCGGGCTTTGTATGAATGCTGGAAGGCTATTGTCACCCCGTTGGTGCGTCAATCACGGGAACATGACGAAATATGCCCACGTGCCGCCCACTCCGGCCGGGACAATAGCGCCGGATTTGTGATACGCGACCGACGACGGGCGATAGAGCGGAGTCGAACCATATGAGCGGGATGCGCGGGCTTCTTCTTTTCGGACTGATCTTTTTGTTCGCGGCTTCGCCCCTCGCCGCGCAGGACATGCACAAGCATCACGGGCATCATCCGCGCTTCGACGACCCGAAGAAATGGTCGGCCTCGTTCGACGATCCCGAGCGCGACAAATGGCAGATGCCCGACCGTATCGTCGCGTCGTTGGCACTGAAGCCGGCCGACAGCGTTGCCGATATCGGTGCCGGCACCGGATATATGGCGGTGCGGTTCGCGCGGGCGCTCAAGGACGGAACGGTGTTCGCTGTCGATATCGAGCCGAACATGGTCAAGCATATGGCGGAGCGCGCCAAGACGGCAGGGATCGACAACCTGCGCGCAGTGGTTGGAGGCGAAGCCACGCCGAACCTGCCCGAGCCGGTCGATGTGGCGTTCCTGCTCAACGTCTACCATCACATCGACAAGCGCACCGATTACTTCAAGCGGCTGCGCGCGTCGCTGAAGCCTGGCGGCCGGGTGGCGATCGTCGATTTCCGTCCGGACGCGCCGGCCGGTGCGCCGAAGCACATGCGGATTTCAGCGGAGAAGATTACCGACGAGATGCAGGCGGCGGGCTACAAGCCCGCGGGCTCGTTCGATTTCCTGCCGCGGCAGAATTTCCTGGTGTTCACCCCGGCGGATTGAAGCGCGTTCTCAGAAGATGCTTTGCCTGGCGCGGGACAGAAAGTATCCGCGGCCGGTGCAGTCCATCCCAGGCGCTGACTGGCGATGCGCAATTTGCGCCTCGGCGCCCGGCGGGTCGGGGCGGCGCGCGCTCCGAGGGGCTAAATGTCCGATCAATCAAATGCCCCCAAATTAGGCTGAGATGCGCTTGTGATCAATTGTCCGGTCATTTATGGTGGCTGGCAATGCAAACCGGATGGAAGCGTGCCGCGTTAACCAATCCGGACTTGGGAGGGATGTCATGAGGAACCTTTTTCGCGTTGCAGCATCTGCTGCGGCCGTGTCGTCCATGGTGCTGGGCCTGACCGTTGCCGCCTCTGCGCAGAACTTCCCGTCGCGCCCGGTCACGCTGCTGGTGCCTTTCCCGCCGGGGGGCGTGATCGATACAACCGCGCGTGTGATCGAAGGCGAATTGAGCAAGGAGCTCGGTCAGCCCATCGTGATTGAGAACAAGGGCGGAAGCGGCGGAAATCTCGGCACGCAGATGGTCGCGCGTGCGCAGCCGGACGGCTACACCATCCTGATGGTGCCCAACGCCACGGTGGTGATGAACCCCTATACCTTCAAGAATTATCCGATCGATCCGACCAAGGATCTCGCCGGCGTTGCCATGGTGGGAGAAACCTATCTTGGTCTCGTGGTGAATGCGAACTCGCCGTTCAACTCCCTCCAGGACATCATTGCGGCGGCCAAGGCGAAGCCCGGCGAATACACCTTCGGGCACGTTGGCCCCGGTTCGGCCCATAACATCGCCGGCGCGTTGCTGAACAAGAAGGCCGATATCAACATCACGCCGGTGCCGTTCCAGGGAGCGGGGCCAGCTCTGCAAAGCGTGCTCGGCGGGCACATCACCATGAGCTACGGCACGATCGCGGGCATCATGCCTTACATCGACGGCAAGCAGATGAAGCTGATTGCGCTCGCCGAGCCTGCTCGCATCAAGGCGATGCCGAACGCACCGACGATGAATGAGACCGTCCCGGGTGTCGAGGTGACCTCCTGGCTTGGCATCTTTGCGCCGGGCGGGACTCCCAAACCAATCATCGATCGCCTGAATGCAGCGGTGAACAAAGTGCTCGCCATGCCGGACGTGGTGGCGAAGCTCGGTCGCATCGGCGTCGTACCCACGCCGGGTACGGCAGCCGATTTCGACGTGCGCGTGCGCGACGATCTCAAAGCATGGAAAGGCGCAATCGAACTGGTCGGAATCACGCCGCAATAGCAACTGGATTCCGGTTTTGACGTCCACGCGGCCGGCGCGGACTTTATTTGCCCGCGACCGCGTGGAATGAGCGCTGTGAATCAAATCGCCGATGCATTGAATGACGTGATCGTCACCGAGGAGATCACGTCGACGACACCGTTCTGGGCTGTCCTCGCGATCGGACTGACGGGGCGGATCGCTGCGGATTTCGGTGCGCGCGTGGTTCGCCTGTGCGATGACGGCGACCCGTTCGACGCGTCCGGCGTCGAAGCCACGTCGACCCGTGCCGCTCATGTTCACGCGCTGCGGGACTTTCTGTGCCACGGCAAGAGCAGCGGCACGGAATCCCTGCGCGAACACATCGCGGCTGACCCGCAAAATCCTGGCCGCATTCACCTGCGGCTTCGTTACGGCGGCGACGTGCATCTACCGGATCAATCCGCAGATGTGCCGCCGTCAGCGATACGCAGCAAGGACGTGGTGTTCGTCGAGGAAGTTGCTGGCAACGCGGATGCCCGGGGCCGTGCCAGCGAACTGACGATCGCCGCGCAGGCCGGCTTGCTGGACATTGTCGGACGATCGGATGCGCGGCCCCTGATACTCGGGGGGCATCAGATTTCTTATTCGACCGGACTGTCGGGGTTTCTCGCCGCGGTCTCGTTGCTGCACGGCGATGACTTGGATCGCGCCGACGTTTCGGCGCTCGGCACGGCGTTGTGGATCAACTGGAAATCGCTGGCGGCTGCGGCGCAAGGCCGGCCGATCCCGCGCCGCTCGGCGGAAAGCGGCAAGTGGCGCACGGCGCCTTGCGCCGACGGTCACGTCGCACTTGTCTATTTCGACCGTGACTGGCCGCAAATTAGCAAAATGACCGGCGATCCGGCCATGCAGGCATTGTCGGCGGAACGCGGATGGACCGATCCGAGCAAGCTCGCGGCGCTGGAGCAAGGACTGGAGCGATGGGCGCTGCGTCACACCCGTCGAGAAATAGCAGCGGCGTCGAAGTCGTCCGGTCTGGCATTCGGTCCGGTCTGGACTCCCACCGAGCTGCTCGACGATCCGCAATATCGCGCGCGGCAATTCTTCCAGCGCTCAAACGGCACCGCTATTCGCCCGCGATTGCCGGTGATCGCCGCCGCGCATGGGGAGCCTGGCGGGACGACGCGCCGTTATCGCGTCGCGGGCTCGACCGGGCCGCTCACAGGCATCCGCGTGATCGATCTCGGCATCCTGACCGCGGGCGCGAGCACCTCGGCCATCCTCGCCGACCTCGGCGCCGACGTCATCAAGGTCGA
>JAEZBA010000056.1 GCA_023430245.1 Pseudomonadota bacterium | reverse complement strand
GCACCGGTGGTTGGGAGTTCGCCGGACAGCACAACCGCATGACCGCGGGAGTATTTGTGGTCGGCCGCTTTCGGCACCGGAAAGCTCGGTCCCCACCAGACGGGTTCGTTGGTGGAAAGATGCGGCTTGATCGTCTGCAGAACCGTGGGCGGGATGCCGATATCGGCCACCGTTATTCGTCCGCAATGCATGCGCCCTGGCAGCAGCAGATGCCCAGGCTTGCGACGGAAAAAGGTCACGGTCCGGTCGGCCCGGATTGCGGCTCCCATCACGGCCCCGGAATCGCCCTGGATCCCGCTCGGCAAATCGACCGCGATCACATGAGCGCCAGACCGATTGACGGCGACGATTGCATCCGCGACTTCGCCCTCCACGGCGCGCGCGAGGCCTGCCCCGAACACAGCATCGACCACAATGTCGTTGGGATCGAATTCCTCACCGCTCCAGCGCATCACCGCGCCGCCATAGCGGCCGGCCATCACGGCCGCGTCGCCGGACAGGCGTTCGTGCTCGGTCAAAAGCAGTACCCGAACCGTCGCTCCGCGCTCTTGTAGAAGCCTCGCCGCAACGAAGCCATCCCCGCCGTTGTTCCCAGGGCCCGCCAGCACGGTCACCGGCCTCGCGCCCTGATCGGTAGCCGTTACGCAATCTGCGACCGCCCGCCCGGCATTCTCCATGAGTTCCAACGAGGGAACTCCAGCCGACAGGGCGAGAGCGTCGGCCCGGCGCATCTGGTCGTTTGTCAGAAGCTCAAACATCAAGCACAAGCCCTGCTTTCGAACGACTGCCTCGACCGAAACAGCAATCTGCGTATAAATTACTCAGTATGCCCATTTTTTGATCGATCCTTCATCGGAACGTCGTCGCCGGTTGGTAATAACTCGCCCAACATATTGGCGCTGCGCCCGATTTTGCCCTTTTATCGATTGGCATAAGACCTGCTAACAATCGGGTGCTCTGCCGGCCAGCCTCTGGCCGTCGGACCGGGAGAGGATTCGCATGAAGAAGATCGAGGCCATCATTAAGCCCTTTAAGCTCGACGAGGTGAAGGAGGCGCTACAGGAAGTTGGACTGCAGGGCATCACGGTCACCGAGGCAAAGGGATTTGGCCGGCAGAAGGGGCATACGGAACTCTATCGTGGTGCCGAATACGTGGTGGATTTTCTCCCCAAGGTGAAGATCGAGATCGTGCTCGGCGACGACATGGTCGAGAAAGCTGTCGATGCGATCCGCCGTGCCGCGCAGACCGGACGCATTGGCGACGGCAAGATCTTCGTCTCCAATATTGAGGAAGCAATCCGGATCAGAACGGGGGAATCCGGATTGGACGCGATCTGACATCGCTCTGGTTCACGACCCGTACAATTGACAAATAAGGAACGCGTTCAAATGACGACCGCCAAAGACGTAATGAAGATGATCAAGGATAACGACGTGAAGTACGTCGATTTCCGGTTCACCGATCCGCGCGGCAAGTGGCAGCACGTGACGTTCGACGTATCGATGATCGAAGAAGACACCTTCGCCGAAGGACAGATGTTCGACGGCTCGTCGATCGCCGGCTGGAAGGCGATCAACGAATCCGACATGAACCTGATGCCAGACCCCGCCCCCGCCTGCATCGATCCGTTCTTTGCCGAAACCACCCTCGTCCTGGTCTGCGACGTGCTCGAGCCGACGACCGGCGAGCCCTACAACCGCGATCCACGCGGCATGGCCAAGAAGGCCGAAGCGCTGGTGAAGTCGATGGGCATCGGCGACACCATCTTCTTCGGACCCGAAGCCGAATTCTTCGTGTTCGACGACGTCAAGTTTTCAGCCTCCCCCTACAACACTGGCTTCCGCCTCGACTCCATCGAGCTGCCGACCAATTCCGACACCGACTACGAGTCGGGCAATCTCGGACACCGCAGCGGTACCAAGAAGGGATACTTCCCGGTGCCGCCGCAGGATTCGGCCCAGGACATGCGCGGCGAGATGCTGGCTGCAATGGCGAAGATGGGCGCCAAGGTCGAGAAGCACCATCACGAAGTGGCGTCGGCCCAGCACGAGCTTGGCCTGAAATTCTCGCCGATGACCTACATGGCCGACCAGTTGCAGATCTACAAATACTGCATCCATCAGGTCGCCAATATCTACGGCAAGAGCGCGACCTTCATGCCGAAGCCGGTCTATGGCGATAACGGCTCCGGCATGCATTGCCATCAGTCGATCTGGAAGGACGGCAAGCCGATGTTCGCCGGCGACAAGTATGCCGGTCTCTCGGAATTGTGCCTGAACTATATCGGCGGCGTCATCAAACACGCCAAGGCGATCAATGCCTTCACCAACCCGACCACGAACTCCTACAAGCGCCTCGTGCCGGGTTACGAAGCGCCGGTGCTGCTGGCCTATTCGGCTCGCAATCGCTCTGCGTCCTGCCGCATTCCCTATACCGAAAGCCCGAAGGCCAAGCGCGTCGAAGTGCGCTTCCCCGATCCGCTGGCCAATCCGTATCTCGGCTTCGCGGCGCTGTTGATGGCGGGCCTCGACGGCATCAAGAACAAGATCAATCCCGGCCAGCCGATGGACAAGGATCTTTACGATCTGCCGCCGGCCGAGTTGAAGGAAATCCCGACTGTGTGCGGCTCGTTGCGCGAAGCTCTGGAAAGCCTCGACAAGGACCGCGCCTTCCTGAAAGCGGGCGGCGTGTTCGACGACGACTTCATCGACGCCTATATCGAGTTGAAGATGACCGAGGTGATCCGTTTCGAACACACCCCTCATCCGGTCGAATTCGAGATGTATTATTCTGCGTAAGCGTGCGTGTTCCTCCCAATCATCGCGCAAGCGATGCAACTCAAAGGGCGCCCCACCGGGCGCCCTTTTTTTCGAATGACAATGTCGTCTAAACGACGCCGCTATTCGGCCTTCATGTTCGCGGCCTTGGCGACGCCGGACCACAAATCGAATTCGGACTTGATCAGCGCGGCGGTATCCTTGCTGCCTGACGCCAGAATCTTCACGTCCTGCGGCGCAAATTTCTTGCGCAGGTCGTCATTCATCAGCGCCTGACGCGCACTGCTTTCCAGCGTAGCGAGCGTCGCATCCGGCACGCCCGACGGCGCCAGCAGAACGAAGAATGTCACGAAGTTGAAATCCGGATAGCCGGATTCTGCGATGGTCGGCAGATCCGGCGCGAGCGACGAACGCTCTTTCGACGAGACCGCAAAGCCTTTCAGCCGTCCGCTCCGCACGTGCTGGATGACGCCGGCCGTTGCCACAAAGCCGACCTTGACCTGCCCACCGAGCAGGTCGGTCACCAGCGGTGCGTTACCGCGATAGGGTACCGGCGTCATGACCGGAAGTCCGGTCTTGAGGCGGAAATATTCCATCGCCAGATGGCCAGGGCTGCCGTGGCCGGCATGGGCATAGCTCATCGGCTCCTTCTTCGCGAGCTCAATGAACTCGGCGAGCGAATTCGCGGGCACCGAAGGATGCACGACCAGCATCTGACTCGTCGAAGCCATGTTCACGATCGGCTTGAGGTCCTTCAGCATGTCGATCGGCATCTTCGGATAGACATGCGGATTGACCGAAAGCGTGGTGCCGAGCGCCGCCAGCAATGTGTGCCCGTCGGGATCTGCCTTCGCGACGAATTCGGCTCCGATATTGCCGGCAGCGCCCGGCTTGTTTTCAACCACGATCGGTTGCTTCAGAGACGCCGACATATTCTCGGCCATGGCGCGGGCCAGCAGATCAATCGGCCCGCCGGGCGCGAGCGGCACGACGATCCGCACCGGCTGGGTCGGAAAGGATTGCGCCTGCGCAACCGGTGACGACAGCGCAAGCGCCAATGCACCGGCTGCGGCCGGCAGAATCATCCATAACTTCATTCCGTTGTCTCCTCCCTGTGATTTTTCTATTTGTCGACGACAGCGCCGCTGGCCTTGATCGGACCGGCCCATTTGTCGATCTCGGACTGGACGAACTTTCCGAGATAGTCGGGCGACGTACGGTCCGGAGAGACGATGCTCGCGCCGAGCTTCTGCAATTGTCGGCGAATGTCTGGATCGCTCATCGTCTTGAGCGCCGCGTCATGCATCTTGGCGACAACCGGCGCCGGCGTACCCTTGGGAAACAGCAGCGCGGTCCAGGTATAGGCCTGGATATCCTTGAAGCCCTTCTCGTAGGCGGTCGGCAGATCGGGCAGCACCGGCGAACGGTCGCGCGACAGCGTCGCGATCGCCTTCACCGTGCCGGCCTCGATCTGCGGCACCGCGGTGACGATGATCTCGCACAGGAAGTCGATGCGGCCGGCCTGCAGATCCTGCATCGCCGGACCGGTCCCCTTGTAGGGCACATGCTGAATATTGGTGCCGAGCGCCTGGTTGAGCAGGATGCAGCCGAGATGGGTCGCCGAACCTGCGCCAGCGGAACCGTAATTCATCTTGCCCTGGTTGGCCTTGGCATAGGCCACGAATTCCTCGAGCGAATTGACCGGCAGATCCTTGCGCGCGATCAGCACCAGCGGAATTTCGGCGATCAGGTTTACCGGCGTGAAATCGGTGACGGCGTTGTAGAGCGGCGTCTTGTACAGCGTCTGCGAATGCGCATGGGTGGCGATGGTGCCGAGGATGGCAGTGTAACCGTCGGGCGCGGCACGCGCGACGCGGTTGCCGCCCATCATGCCGCCGGCGCCGGGGACATTCTCGATCACTACCTGCTGGCCGAGCTCCTTCCCCATGCGTTCGGCCATGACCCGGCCGAACACGTCGATCGGGCCGCCGGCCGCGGCCGAGACCACCATGGTCACCGGACGCTGCGGCCAGTCCTGAGCCGTCGCATCGCCAATGCTGCCAAGCGTCGTGCCTGCCGCGACGAGCAGCGCGGCCATTCTTGCGGTCATGTGTGGACAATCCATTTCTTGCGTTAGTGTCGCGCGAACTCAATCATTCGGAAGCAGCGGCTGCAAGGGGACGGCCGTCGCAATCGCAAGCGACCCGCCGACCGCGACAATCCGCATCACGTGCTCGGTGCCCGCCTCCAGCAACCGCTGCGTGCCGCCGATCGCCTGTGCAAGGTTGTAGGGCTGATCGATGATGCTGACGTACGCGCTGATGCCTTCCGCATAGCAGGCAGCGGCACCCTCCCCGACCGCGCCGGCATCACGGGAAAAGGCTGCGAGACTCGCGGTGTTGCGGCGCTACCAGACCAGCGGTAACGCGATCAGAGCAACCGCGCCTGCCATGAAGCCGACAACCCAGGGCCGCGCCCGGCGCCACCGCGGAGGCCCATAAGCCCCGGCTCGCCTGCGCTCTGCGATCAATGCGTGTTCGTATTCGTCCGAAGAGAAATAGCGGCACCCCATCGCGGAACCGGCGCGCTCTGCGTCGTCTGCCAGCGCCTGCAACGCCGGATGGAGAGATGCGTTTGCCATGCGCTGAGGTTAAGACCGGCATGGTAAACAATCCCTTTTCGGCAAACCAATCAGGCCGGGACCGCGGCGATTTCGGGTTGGACCTCGTCGGTCGCGTAAGTCGTATCCGACAGGACCGGCATTGCCGGTGCGCAATCGCGCGCCTCCTTGTCCGTGCAGATACGGTTTCGCCCTTTCGCCTTCGCGGCGTAAAGCGCGCGGTCGGCGCGCGCCAGCATGGTCTGGAGATGCGCGACATCGGCGAGCGACTCGGTGATGCCGATGCTCACCGTGGCATTCATCACGTGCCCGGCAATCTCAACGCCGCTGACTTCGAATGCGGCCCGCACGCGCTCGCCCACCATCAACGCGGTCTCGCTGCCGCCGGGCAGGATCGCGGCAAACTCCTCGCCGCCAAGCCGCCCGAATATATCGTGCAGTCGCATATTGGTGCTCGCTGTGGCGGCAAAAGCCTGCAAGGCCTCGTCGCCGGCCTCATGGCCGAAGCGGTCGTTGATTGATTTGAAGTGGTCGAGGTCGAACATCATGATCGTCACCGACTGGCCCTGCTTGCGCTGGGTCTCGAGCAGCTTCTCGGCCGCTTCGAAAAAGCCGCGCCGGTTGAACAGACCGGTCAGATGGTCGGTCATTGCCGCCGTCTTATGGACGAGCGCCGAATGCTCCTTCGCCATCACCACTACGATGAAGGCCGTGCCGACGACATAGAGAAGTGTCAGCAGGGCAAAGAGCGGGAAGAATCCGTTGCCGGTGACCGGCGCTGCATTGGTGAACAATGTCGTCGTCAGTATCGGCGACAGAAAGATCGCGCCATGCAGCAGCGGGATCGACAAGGCTCGGGCCCTCGCCGCCCTGCCGCCCCTGACCTTGCGTCGTTCGCGGCGGAGTTCGATGGCGGTCAGCACCGCATAGGCCGTGATGATCAGCGACGACAGCACCACGCGCGCATTGTCCCATTGCATCAGCTCCGGCATCCGGGTGACCACCAGCCAGACCACCGCGCCGGCAATGGCGCCACCCACCGACGCCTCGCGTCCGTGAAACTTGCGGGCGCCGCTCCAGATCAGACCGCAACAGGTGAACAGCAACGCGCTCGCCAGATCGTTGCCGGCCGCCGGCAGGATCTCGGGGCTGACGCTCCACAGCGCCACCGCAAAGCCGCCGATCAGATAGGCCGCTGCCCAGTAGCCGAGCGCGCGAACCGACCGGTCCTGCAGCCACAACATTAAAAGGAAGAGTCCCAGAAGGGCAGTGATACAGGTCGACACCAGGAACAGGGTCGGCATATCGAGCGGCATGGAAGCTTCCCGCATTCTGCGACATTACCCGCCGATACACGGCGGTTTCGACGTCTCAACTTTCCGTCACCTCAATAGACGACGGGATGTTGTCGCACGCTTTCGCGGGGCTCACGCATTTTCACTAAAAACGCCAATAAAAAAGGGGCCAATTGGCCCCTTTTTCGATGCAAGTTCGGTTTTGATTTGTGGGTCTTTTTTGTTTGCGCTCGATCCGAGCGCAAAACCGGTTCCCACTGTTGCTGATCTCGCGCCTAGCGCTTCGAGAACTGGAACGAACGGCGGGCCTTGGCGCGACCGTATTTCTTGCGCTCGACCACGCGAGAGTCGCGGGTCAGGAAGCCGCCGCGCTTCAGCGGCGAACGCAGGTCCGGCTCGAAATATGTCAGCGCCTTCGAGATACCGTGACGCACGGCGCCGGCCTGGCCGGACAAACCACCACCTGACACGGTGCAGATGACATCGTACTGGCCGGTGCGGCTGGCGGCCACGATCGGCTGCTGAATCATCATGCGCAGAACCGGACGCGCGAAGAACTGCTCGACCGGCTTGGTGTTGACGACGATCTTGCCGGAGCCCGGCTTGATCCACACGCGGGCGACCGCGTTCTTGCGCTTGCCGGTGGCATAGGCGCGACCCTGCGCATCAAGCTTCTGGACATGCTTGGGCTGATCGGCCGCCTGCGCGCCCTGCGACTTCAGAGCGGAGAGGCCTTCGAGAGAAGAGACGGATTCGGCCATGATCAGGCTGCCTTGTTCTTGCGGTTCAGGACGCCGACGTCGAGCGGCTCGGCCTTCTGGGCTTCGTGCGGATGCTCAGCGCCGGCATAGACGCGCAGGTTGCCGAGCTGTTTGCGGCCAAGCGGACCGCGCGGGAGCATACGCTCCACCGCCTTCTCCAGGATCCGCTCCGGGAAACGGCCCTCGAAGATCGACTTCGCCGACCGCTCCTTGATGCCGCCGATGTAGCCGGTGTGATGGTAATAGTTCTTCTGCTCGCGCTTGCGGCCGGTGAACACCACCTTCTCCGCATTGATGACAATGACATTGTCGCCATCGGCGACATGCGGGGTGAAGCTCGGCTTATGCTTGCCGCGCAGGCGCATCGCGATGATCGAGGCGAGCCGGCCGACCACAAGGCCGGTGGCGTCGATCACGACCCATTTCTTCTCAACGTCGGCGGGCTTCGCCGAAAAGGTTTTCATGACCATGGTCCGGGGAGGTTTGAGTTGGGCGGGTTCTAGGAAATCGCCCGCCCAGCGTCAATGCAATTTCGCCTGAAAAAGCTCATTGAAATCATATACTTGTAAAATAGGTCTTATATTACCGCAGACTAAGCCCCGGATTTTGGTGGGATCGAGTAGGTAGAAGTGACGTGCGCCACCGGCTCGTCCGACCCGTCCGAATGCAGCGACACCTCCATTACCGCCAGCCGCTTGCCGAGCTTGAGCATGCGCGCATCCGCGATCAGGTCGCGCGGCTCGGGCCGACGCAGGAAATTGATGTTGAAGTTGATGGTGACGGCGAGCGCCACCGGACCAATCGCCGACAGCACCGCAAGATAGAGCGCGAAATCCGCCAGCATCATCATCGTCGGCCCGGAAATGGTGCCGCCGGGACGGATGAACTGCTCGCTATAGGCGAGCCGCACCACGGCGCGGCCATGCTCGACCTTGTCGATCGTCAGCCCGCTTTCGGCGTGGAAGGCCTGCGGAAATTCGCGGGTCAGGAACTTTTCCAGATCGGCAATGCTCATCACTGGTTTTGTCATTCCGAGCACCCTTGGCATCGCCCCGCTCTTCGCATGGCGTAACCGGACGGATACAATGGCCCGCGCGCAACGCAAAGGCTTCGGCGATGAATGTTCATGCGAGACCGGACAATGCAACGATCCTGCTGCGCGAGGATCGCGACGGCATCGCGCTGCTGACGCTGAACAATCCGGCGGCCCGCAACGCGCTGTCGGAGGAACTGATCGCGGCCCTCGGCACAGCTTTCGACGCCATCGGCCGCGACGCGTCCGTGCGCGCCGTCATCGTCGCCGCCAACGGACCGGCCTTCAGTGCCGGCCACGACCTGAAGCAGCTGACCGCGCGCCGCTCCGATCCCGACGGCGGCAAGGCCTATTTCCGCAAGATCATGACATCCTGCAGCGCCATGATGCAGCGTATCGTCGCCCTGCCCCAGCCGGTGATCGCCTGCGTGTCCGGCATCGCGACTGCGGCCGGATGTCAACTGGTCGCC
>JAEZBA010000046.1 GCA_023430245.1 Pseudomonadota bacterium | reverse complement strand
CCGATCACCCGCTTGATGTAGTCGGTGGAGTCATCCTTCGGCAGCCGGAACACCGCGACATCGCCGCGATCCGGCGGCGAGCCGAAAATGCGTCCCGAGAACAGCGGCGGCGAGAATGGAAACGAATAAGAGCTGTAGCCGTAGGAGAATTTCGACACGAACAGATAGTCGCCGACCAGCAGGGTCTCCTTCATCGAGCCCGATGGAATGTTGAAAGGCTGAAACAGAAAGGTGCGGATCACGAGAGCGATGATCAGCGCATGGACGACGACACGGACGGTTTCGCCGAATCCGCTTTCCTTGCGCTTGGTGCTGGTCACGCTCATTGGCCTCATGTCCGGAAGAAGAGATTTTGCGCTGGCGCGCCGTTGTAGCGGGTGGGCCGACGCTTCGCAACGAACGCGCGAATGCCGCCATCTATCAGAAATAACTCAGATAATCGAGACTGGCAGTTGGTCTTTTGCCGCATTTAGAGGGACCGCCGAAATGATCACGATTGCTTGTGCGAGCGGATATTCGTCGGTCAGGCTGATATCGATCCGGGCTTCATAGCCTTCCGGAGTGATTTCCTTCAACCGTTTCAGCGCGCCCCCGGTCAGCGCCATGGTCGGTCGGCCGGACGGCAGATTCACCACGCCCAGGTCGCGAAAGAACACGCCCTTCCGGAACCCGGTGCCGAGCGCCTTGGAGCAGGCCTCCTTGGCCGCGAAGCGTTTCGCATAGGTGTCGATGCGGGTGGCGCGCCGTTCCGCCTTCGCCACTTCGACCGGCGTGAAGATGCGCTGGATGAAACGGTCGCCATGCCGCGCCAGCACCTTCTCGATGCGGCGAATATCCACGAGGTCGGAACCGAGGCCCAGGATCATGTCGGGATCATGCCGCTTTCACGCTGCGCCGCCCGCGATCCATGGCGTCGCGCATGGTCCGGATCGCATTGTCCAGGCCCCCAAACACAGCCTCGCCGACCAGGAAATGTCCGATATTGAGTTCCACAACCTCCGGGAACGAGGCGATGGTCTCGGCGCTCGCATAATCGAGACCATGCCCCGCATGCACTTCGAGCCCGATCGATTTCGCGAAGCTTGCCGCGCTCCGGAGGCGCTCAAACTCGCGTGCCGCAACATCATCCTCTCCAGCAGCGAGCGCATCGCACCAGGCACCGGTATGAAGTTCAATCACCGGCGCACCGACGGCTTTCGCCGCCTCAACCTGATCCTGGTCCGCCGCGATGAACAGCGACACGCGAATGCCGGCGCCGCCCAGCGACCGGACCGCATTCTCGACATGGCTGCGCTGACCGACCACATCGAGCCCGCCTTCCGTGGTCCGTTCGGCACGCCGTTCCGGCACCAGACAAGCCGCATGCGGACGCGTGCGCAGCGCAATCGCGATCATGTCATCGGTCGCCGCCATTTCGAAATTCAGCGGCTTGTCGATCTCCGCCTTGAGCCGCGCAATATCGTCGTCGCGGATGTGACGGCGGTCTTCCCGCAGATGAGCCGTGATCCCGTCCGCGCCCGCTGCCACCGCAAGCTTCGCCGCGCGCACCGGATCCGGATGGCGGCCGCCCCGCGCGTTGCGGATGGTCGCGACATGGTCGATGTTGACGCCGAGCCTCAGATACGGGGTCTGCATAAATCCTCGCACTCAACCGTTCACGCGTGCCACGCTCGCAACCACGGCCTTCGCCCGCAATTGCGCGATGATCGCTGTCAGATGCTTGAGATCGTAGACCTCGAGGTCGATGGTCAGCGTGGTGAAATCGGGAGACTGACGTTCCATACGAATGTTGTCGATATTGCCGTCATTCTCGGCGATGACTTGTGCAAGTTGCACCAGCGAACCCGGCTCGTTGACCGACTTGACGACGATCTGCGCCGGGAACCGTTGCGGTTCGCGCTCGTCGACATCCCAGCGCAGATCAAGCCATTGCTCCGGCCGGTCCTCGAATTCCTGCAGCGACGGGGACTGGATCGGATAGATGGTGATGCCCTCACCCGGCGTCAGGATGCCGACGATCCGGTCGCCCGGCACCGCGCCGCCATTCGGCGCGAACCGCACCGGCAGTTCGCTGTTGATGCCACGCACCGGAATGGCAGTCGCGCTATCGGCGGCCGGCACCTTGGCCTTGACCGATTTCGCGCGGCGCAAACCAAGCCATGAACTGTCGCCCTTGGGCGCCGTAAGTGCGGCGCGCTCTTCGAGATAATCGGGATACATCGCGCGCGCGACGTCGGATGCATTCATCTCGCCGCGGCCGACGGCCGCCATCACTTCCTCGATCGACGACCGCGCAAGCCGCGGCAGTGCACCCTGCAGCTTCTCGTCCGAATAGTCCTTCTTGGCGCGATGAAACAGCCGCTCGACAATGCGGCGACCAAGTCCGGCATATTGATCGCGCACCGCGACGCGTGTGGCGCGGCGGATCGAGGCGCGCGCCTTGCCGGTGACCACAATCGACTCCCAAGCGGCGGGCGGCGCCTTCTGCGCCTTCGAGGTCATGATCTCGACCTCGTCGCCATTCTGCAATTCGGACGCAAGCGGCGCGATCTTGCCGTTGATCTTGGCGCCCACCGCCATGTTGCCGACATCGGTATGCACCGCATAGGCGAAGTCGATCGGCGTCGCATGACGCGGCAATGCGATCAGCTTGCCCTTTGGGGTGAAGCAGAACACCTGATCATGGAACAGTTCGAGCTTGGTGTGCTCCAGAAACTCCTCGGAATTGGAGCCTTCCGACAGCAGCTCGATGGTGCGGCGTAACCAGGCATAGGCGTTCGACTCCCGCGACAGCATCTCGGACGGAGACACATTCGCATCCTTGTAGAGCGCATGCGCGGCAATGCCGTATTCGGCGATATCGTCCATTTCCTGGGTGCGGACCTGCAGTTCGACGCGCTGCTTGCCAGGGCCGATCACGGTGGTGTGGATCGAGCGATAATCGTTCTGCTTCGGGGTCGAGATGTAATCCTTGAACCGACCGGGGACCACCGGCCATGTGGTGTGGACCACACCCATTGCCTGATAGCATTCCGCCACGGTGTTCACGATCAGCCGGAAGGCGAAGATATCCGACAATTGCTCGAAGCCGACCGACTTGCGCTCCATCTTGCGCCAGATCGAATAGGCGCGCTTCTGTCGCCCCTTCACCTTGGCGGCGATGCCGCGATCCGCGAGCTTGCGGGTGAGCTGCTGCTCGATGTCGATGATCAGATCCTTGTTGCGAAGGCCGAGTGTCAGCAGGCGCTCGGTCACAACCTGATAGGCGTCGGGATAGAGCTCGCGAAACGACAGGTCCTCGAGTTCCTCGCGCATTTCCTGCATGC
The DNA here is from genome assembly GCA_023430245.1 of Pseudomonadota bacterium. Lineage (GTDB taxonomy): Bacteria > Pseudomonadota > Alphaproteobacteria > Rhizobiales > Xanthobacteraceae > Pseudorhodoplanes. The sequence continues at coordinate 5,329 of JAEZBA010000046.1, read as the reverse complement.
CCATGCGGCCGGCGAGCGGCGCATAGATATCGAGCGTCTCCTCGGCCATGCGCCGCCGCGTCGCGTCCGGCACATGATGCAGCGTGCGCATGTTGTGCAGGCGGTCGGCGAGCTTGACCAGCAGCACGCGAACATCGTCGGCGATAGCGAGCAGCAGCTTGCGCAGGTTTTCGGCCTGCTTCGCCTCCTTGGTTACGAGGTCGAGCTTCTTCAGCTTGGTCAGGCCCTCGACCAGGATGCGGATTTCCTTCCCGAACAACTCGTCGATCTCGACCCGGGTCGCAGGCGTGTCCTCGATGGTGTCGTGCAGCAAGGCGGCCGCGACCGTTGCGTCATCGAGCTTGAGGTCGGTCAGGATCGCGGCGACTTCCAGGGGATGCGAGAAATAGGGATCGCCCGATGCGCGCTTCTGCTCGCCATGGGCCTTCATCGCATAGACATAGGCGCGGTTCAGCAGCGCCTCGTCGGTCTCCGGATTGTATCTGCGTACCCGCTCGACCAGTTCGTATTGCCGCATCATTTGCGGCTTGGCCGCGGGCTTGGGCTTTTCGGACGCGGATACCAGCGTGGACGCACTCAGCTCCAGGGGCGCGCGGGTCCGCGCCTGGTTCTGCATCCGTGGCAACTGAGGGTTAGACCGCGCCATAACTCGCTCCGGCCGGCGATGCGGCCTGGAAAATCATATCACGGGCCTTCGTCGAACCCGCAAGGTCATGGTGAAGGGTTAAGAAACAAAAAGGCCCGGCAAATGCCGGGCCCTGATGCTGGAGCCTGAATTGGCGGCTCTATTCCTCTTCTTCGGGCTGGGCCTCGGGCGGGGTCAGCCCTTCCAGGCCCTTCAGCAATTCTTCCTCGCTCATGTGCTCCATGGCGACGTCGGTGTCGTCGGCATCGACCGAACCGGAGGTTCCGATCAGCGGCGCCTCTGGCTCGGGCTCGTCGACCTCGACATATTTCTGCAGGGAATGAATCAGATCTTCCTTCAGATCGCCGGGCGAAATGGTGGTCTCGGCGATCTCGCGCAACGCCACCACCGGGTTCTTGTCGTTGTCGCGATCGACCGTGATCTGCGCACCTGACGACACCATGCGGGCGCGGTGGCTCGCGAGAAGCACGAGCTCGAAACGGTTCTCAACCTTGTCAATGCAGTCTTCGACGGTGACACGGGCCATCGGCTTGTCACTCCTATATCGGGTTTTCACTGGGAATTGTGGGCGTTGGTACCCCCATGCCCCCGGAATCGCAAGAAGTAAATTACGCTGAACCATCCGGCGGTTTTGCCTTGGACCGCCTACCCGGCGTCTGCTAACGACCGCGCCGGAACCAAACGGCCCGCTTCAGAATATTGGTAAGGACACTCAAATTTCGCTGCGTCCCGCACGGTTTTCCAGCGTCTCGCGCCGCTCAAAACGGCCATCATTTGCCGCCAACCCGACGCATTACGTGACCAATGCCATCCAGGCGGCAAGCCGCTCCGGCGGATTAACAAGGATCAGACTGCACAATGGGATCAAATCTCGAAAAGACCGCGCTCTTTATTGATGGTGCCAACCTTTACGCGACCGCACGATCCCTGAATTTCGACATCGACTACAAGCGCCTGCTGCGGGAATTTCAGTCGCGCGGGTATCTGTTGCGGGCGTTCTATTACACGGCAGTGATCGAGGATCAGGAATATTCATCGATCCGCCCGCTGATCGACTGGCTCGACTACAATGGCTACACCGTCGTGACCAAGGCGACCAAAGAGTTCGTGGACCAGACCGGTCGCCGCAAGGTCAAGGGCAACATGGATATCGAGCTCGCGGTCGATGCCATGGAACTGGCGGGTTCGATCGACCACATGGTGCTGTTTTCCGGCGACGGCGATTTTCGCTCGCTGATCGAGGCAGTGCAGCGGCGCGGCGTGCGAGTCACGGTGGTCTCCACCATGTCGTCCCAGCCCCCCATGATCGCCGACGAGTTACGCCGTCAGGCGGATGAGTTCGTCGACATCATCACCCTGCAATCCAAAATCGGTCGCGACCCGTCCGAGCGTCCGGTCCGGGAGCCGCGCGAAGGCCGCGAGCCGCGTCCTCATACACCGCAATTTTTGCAACGGCCGACCCAGCGCGCCAATATCGGCCCCGATGGCGACGACTTCGAGGACTGAGAATCCGGCGTTCATTCGCGACAGCGGTAAACCGGGGCGGGACTGCCCGCGCTGCCCGCGGCTGGTCGCGTTCCGGTCGCAGTGGCGCGATCGCGAGCCGGGCTGGTTCAATGCGCCGGTCGCCTCCTTCGGCCCCCTCTCCGCTCGGATTCTGATCGTGGGGCTCGCCCCCGGATTGCAGGGCGCAAACCGGACCGGCCGCCCCTTTACCGGCGATTATGCCGGCGACCTGCTGTACGCAACGCTGGTCGAATACGGCTTCGCGCGCGGGCAATTCGGTGCGCGCGTCGACGATTCGCTCGAACTTGTCGACGCGCGCGTCACCAATGCGGTGCGCTGCGTGCCACCTGAAAACAAGCCGCTGCCCGCAGAGATCCTCACCTGCCGTTCGTTTCTGGAAGCGACCATCGCGGAGATGGCGAATTTGCAGGCGATCGTGGCGCTTGGGCGGATCGCGCATGACGCCGCGGTCACCGCACTGGGCGCGCGCAAGTCAGCGGTGAAATTCGGCCATGGCGCGGCGAACGCGATCGGGCGCATCACGCTTTTCGACAGCTATCATTGCTCCCGTTACAACACCAATACCGGCGTGCTGACGCCGAAGATGTTCAGGGCGGTGTTTGCGGCGGCACGCGCTTTTGTCGATAGCGCTGAGGCACGCAGCGCATAAGCGGCCGGCCTGCCGGTCGCTCAATCGTTCGAGCTTCGCTTTCGGCGCGGCTGCACCATGATGCGAAAGCCGCCTGAGGGCACCACCTCGAACGAAATACCCTCGTCCCGAAGTACGCCCTCGATCGCGACCGCAGTCGAGCGACGCACATCGACCCCGGCCTGCTCAAGCCGATTAATCGAGCGCTGCGTGACTCCCACGCGCTGACCCAGTTCGGCCTGGCTCCAGCCCAGCAACGCGCGCGCCGCACGGACCTTGGATGCAAATTCGCGGCGCTCTTCGTTCATGGCAACAAGATTCAACACGACCGAGAACTTCTTGCGCCGGTTATCGCCAATCATAGCGACCCTCCGCGCATGTCACTTCTTATGACACAAAACTCTCGATTAACGACGCGCAATTCGTCACACACGACATACGTGTCACTCGAAATATCTTTTATTTTACAATGGCTTGACGAAGGAATGTCATCTGGTGTGACATCGGCTTCATTAAAGTTGCGTTTAAGAGTCCCATGCCCAAAGTAGCCCTCTCCAAGGCCTTCATCGAGAACGCGAACTGCGATCCGGCCAAAGCCAAGATCGACTATTTCGATTCCGACCAACGGGGCTTCATGCTGGAGGTCAGACGTTCGGGCGGAAAAACATTCTATCAGCGCTATGCTGACGAACGCGGTCGCGAGCGGCAATTCAAAATTGGTCCAGCCGATGTCCTTTCGCTCGATCAGGCTCGCAAGAAGGCGCGTCTGATCCTGGCCCAGGCCCTGCTCGGCGCCGACCCGCAGGCTCGTCGAAGGGAGTTGCGGGAAATTCCGACACTCGCCGAACTCGTGCGCGACCGCTACCTGCCGCATGTAAAGGCCTACAAACGGAGCTGGCGCACCGACGAGACCGTCTTTCGCGTCCACATCCTGCCGCTGCTCGGCTCCAAACCGATCGACGAGATCTCCGGCGATGCGATTGCCGACCTCATCCAGCAAATGCGCGACAAGGGTTATGCCAGCGGCACGACCAATCGGGTGCTGATCCTGATCCGTTTCATCTTCAACCTGGCGCGCAAGTGGAAGATTGCCGGCGTTCGCGAAAATCCGACCGCCGGGCTCAATACCGCTCCCGATGTGCAGCGCGACCGCTTCCTCACGCCCGAGGAGACCAAGCGACTGATCGCCTCGATCAATATCGACGAGAATCGAAGCGCCGCGCACACCATCATGATGCTGCTGCTCACCGGCGCGCGCCGTAACGAGGTCTCGCACGCGAAGTGGGATTACATCGACTGGCAGCGCCGCACCCTGCTGGTGCCCGTTTCGAAGTCCGGGAAGCCGCGCGTGATCGCTCTGAATGGCCAGGCCATGGCGCTGTTGCGATCGATCCCGCGTATCGACGGCAATCCCTACATCTTCCCCTCGCCGATCACCGGCCGTCCCTGCCCGTCGCTGCACTTTCCCTGGACCCGGATCAAGCAGCGAGCCATTCTGGACGACCTCAGGCTGCACGACCTGAGGCATTCCTTTGCGAGCTTTCTCGTGAATGAGGGCGTGTCCCTTTACGTCGTGCAAGGACTTCTCGGGCACACACAGCCGCGCACCACACAGCGCTATGCGCATCTGGCGCAGGACACGCTGAACAGCGCGGCCGAGGTCGTTGCCAATGTGATTGCCGGCGCGGTCACGGTTCCGGCGTCCCCTGTCGAGATCGCCGCAGTCATCCCGCGGTTCGACCAGGCGACCACGGCCTAGCCGGCCTAGTTCCGTATCATTGGGCTTGTCCGCGCCGGCCGAGCGGCCGCGAGCGAGAAGCTGCGCGTATTGTCGCGCCCTCCACTCATCCGAGAATAAATCAGCTCTCTCGCCCTCGAGTTGCCCTCGCAGGAGAGGCGTTGCGACGCCTCGTCCGGCCCAAGCAGCCCCATCATGTCCGAAAACGCGACCACCTAGGCCATACCTAGAACGATGATCAGTTCCGCGGCACGATCTGACGTCCTGCGACAATATGCCTGCAGGAATAAAATCGAAATCCGCGCCGGTCGTGCGTTTCGGCACCCAGTCCATTCCCTGTTCGGCCTCCGCATTCGGACCGGAAAAGGCCGGCGCGCATGCGGCTAAGTGTCTGTACTAACTCGTACTTTTTTGCCGAACAGGAGAGATCAGTAGAATACGTGAAGATCTGCAGCCTGTATGGCGTCGGTTATTATTATATCCCGGGTACCGATACCTGCATCAAGATTGGCGGCTATGTCCGTCTTGAAACCTATCACAACGCCGCCGGCGGTCTGTACTCGGAAGGCACCCCGCAGGGTTCGTTTACCCGGCACGGTTCGACCTTCGCCATGCAGGCTCGTTTCCGCATGACGGCGGACGTTCGCACCCAGACCGAATACGGCACGCTGCGCTCGTATTTCGCCTTCGGTCTGAATGCGCTCAACAGCCCGGGCGGTGCTTATGAAACCGCCGGTCCGACCCTCGCGGTGGCGATGGAACGCGCCTTCATCCAGTTCGCCGGCTTCAC
>JAEZBA010000030.1 GCA_023430245.1 Pseudomonadota bacterium | reverse complement strand
GCCTTCGCCATGCGGGTGACGGTGTTGCCGCCATGCCCGAACACCATCATCGCCTTGATCAGGTCCTTCTGGGAAACGTCCTTCCGGTCGCCCAGGGTCGCATCGAACCATCGCGTCGACGGAATGCCCGGGCTGTGCATCATCTTGACCGGCTTGCCGTCCGCGCCGGTGATGGTGTCGAACCGCGCCGCCATCCAGTCGAAATCGACTTCCCACACGCGGCACCAGTGCCGGTAGGCGGCTTCGGTCAGGCCGTAATAGAGCGGCAGCGTCACGATATCGAGGCCGAGATCGGTTGCGCCCTGCACATTGGTATGGCCGCGGAAGATGTTGGCGCCGGTGCCGGACGAACCGACATTCCCGGTGGCGAGCAGAATGGTGCAGAACGCACGCACGTTCGCCGTTCCGACGGTGTGCTGGGTTGCGCCCATGCACCAGATCAGCGTCGCCGGCTTCTGGGTCGCGAAGGTGGTCGCGATCCGATCGAGCTGCGCGGCCGGCACGCCGGTCACTCGCTCGGTCTCCTCCGGCGTCCACTGCTCGACCGCCTTGCGGACATCGTCCATGCCGTAGACGCGCTGCTCGATGAATTGCTTATCTTCAAGACCCTTCTTGAAGATGATGTGCAGCATCCCCCAGATCAGCGGAATATCGGTGCCCGAGCGGAAGCGCACATATTCCGTCGCGTGCGCGGCCGTCCTCGTCATGCGCGGATCGCACACGATCATGTTGGCGCGATTCATCTCCTTGCCTTCGAGGATGTGCTGCAGGGAGACGGGATGGGCTTCGGCCGCATTCGAGCCGATGAACAGGATCGTCTTCGAATTGCGGATGTCCGTATAGGAATTGGTCATCGCGCCGTAGCCCCAGGTATTGGCCACGCCGGCGACCGTCGTCGAATGGCAGATACGCGCCTGGTGATCGGAGTTGTTGGTGCCCCAAAAGGCCGCGATCTTGCGGTTCAGATACGAGCCTTCATTGGTGAATTTCGCCGAGCCGAGCCAGTAGACCGAATCCGGTCCCGACTTCGCGCGGATTTCCAACAGCTTGTCGCCGATCTCGTTGATCGCGGTTTCCCAGGAGATCCGCGTCCACTTTCCGTCGACCAGCTTGAGCGGATATTTCAGGCGGCGATCGCCATGCACCAGTTCGCGCGTCGCGGCGCCCTTGGCGCAATGCGATCCGCGGCTGATCGGCGAATCCCATCCCGGCTCCTGCCCGACCCACACGCCGTTCTGCACTTCACCGATGACGGTGCAGCCGACCGAGCAATGCGTGCAGATATTCTTGCGGATGGTGACCGGCGCCCCGCCTGGCTGACCGGCCGCGGCCGCTGCGGCATTGGCCTTGCGCATGCCGGTGAGCGGCACGGCGCCGATTGCGGCTAGGCCGCCGGCCACCAGGCCGGAACGCCGCAGGAAGGTGCGGCGGTCGATCCCGCCGGCGGAATGGTTTGAAAGCTGGGCGGCGAGCTGGCCGCGGCGCTTGTCGCGTTCTGTCCGTTTGATCAGCACGGCGTTGCCTCCCTTATTTCGCGCCCGGATAGCGGTTGACCCGATAGAAGGTCTGCACTTCCGGTGAGTTGGCTTTGTAGCGGGCCTTCCGCTTCTCATCGTTGGTTTCGGTGTCGGCATGGGCCGGCGTTGCGAGCGGTGCAGCGGCCGTCACGGCCACGCCCGCTCCTGCGCCCAGCGCGCGCAGAAAGTCACGGCGTCCGACCGACGTCTTGCGTTCCTGTGTCATTGCCGTCTCCTCTGTTTCTCTCTGCCTGCCTTCGCCGCGCCGTTACGACGGCAACGCAAAAGCCTCGGCTTCAATGTCAATGAACAGCCGTCCCAGCGTTCCCACCTTGCGGTAGAAATCCGCTTCTTCCGCGTGCTCGAGATCGGCGAAGAACCGTCCGATCCAGGGCGCGAGGTGAGTCTCGAATATTCTCTTGTCGGTTCCGGCCGGCGCCGGGAACGTGCCGTCGGCCATGCCGGCCATGATCTCGCACAGCATGGTGGCGTTATCTTCCGGCTCGGCAACGCCCTCACCGCGCTCGATGCCAAGCGCGTTCAGGTCGTCGCGCAGCCGCGCCAGCGGACGCTCGTGCAGGAACCCAGTCAGGTAATACGACGCGTAAGGCAGCAATTCGCCGCGGCCGACGCCGATGAAGACGTTGAAGAATTCACGCTCTACCGATTCGACTTTCGCGGCGGCAGCCGCTTCAGCCAGTGCGACATGCGCCATCCCCAGCGGCGATGCATCGCCGCGCAGCATGGCGAGCTTCTTCAGAAGAGCCGCATCCGGCGCGCGCGCGAGCAGCGCTGCGAGCAGCCGGTATTCCTGGGCCCGCGCCAGATCGATTTCATCGATGTCGGAGGACGAGGCTGCTTCGCTGTAAAGATCGGGGCGCAGCACCGCGCGGCTCACGTTGGTCGCCTGCTCGACCGCGATCACACGCTCCGCCGGTATCCGATCCCAGTTCGAGACGGACGGTTGTGAGATTCCGATTCGGCGCGCGAGCTCGCTCACACCACCGGCCGCGCGGATTGCTTCGTCGAGTCCCTGATCGCGCATTGTTATCGTTATGGCTGCCGTGCCGAAAAAAGATGCATGAACGCCTTCTTCGGAGGCGTTCCAAACAATAAAGCGCTTAATTGGAATGGGTCAATAGTACCAAGCTATAAGCACTACGTCAGCGCGCATGGAACTATTGCGGCAACGCACGCCCGTGACTGCGGGGAACACGTGCCGGCTCGCGCGACGACTCCGCTGCTTTTTGTTGCGATGCAACAGAAACCTTTGCATGTTGCGATGCAACTGTGACAGTCGCATCGGTGCTCGTCCAATGCGTATCATCGTCCGTCCCCGGAACCGCTGCGCCGGAAATCATCTCGCGGTCCGCGTTGCGGGGTGAATCCGAACCGGACGCCTCGTCTTGCGTCGGTTCGGCGACGCTCACTGCATCGTCAGGCGAGGATTTATCTGGCTCGCTCCTGCTTTCGCTGTCATCGGAACTGTCACGCTCGCTAAACAATTGCGCGAGCATCCGCTTCGCATCTGCGGGATCGAGATCGCCGAAACCGTGCATGCCATCACTGGCAGTGAAGTCCCATGAATTTTCGGAAAGGCCGATAAAGTCGCGAATGCCAGGATCGGCGGACCAGGCGCGTCGAAGCGCCGCACGGGATAACGCCTCCGGTACGCCCGGTTGCATGAACATGCGGATGTCGGTCGAAGGTCCGATCGAGTCGAGCGACGGCAGCTTCGAGAGGTCGAAAACATTTTCCGGCTTTGCATCCTGCGCGTCGCTGCGCGGCGGTTGAGGCGACGTCGCGCCTTGTTCCGCTGCGGGCGTTGCGCCGGCCTGATCTTGCTTCGGAAGATCGGCTGCCGCCCTATCGTCCTTGACCTCCGTCCTGGCGTCACGCTTGCGCCGCGACCATCGTGACAGGAAGTCTTCCGGATCAGTCATCGTCGCGTCCCTGATCAGACCGCGCCCGCCTGCCAAGCGCTTCCGGATTGGCGCGATCCCGCTTGCGCTTGAAGAATGTCTGCTCGACATGGTGTTCGGCAACGAATGTTTCCAGCACCGCGCGCACCGCGTCCGGCATCGCAACCGTCTCCACCAGATTGACGCCGGTTTCGGTCTGCGCTTCGCCTTCGGTCGGATCGGCCGTGACCATGAAAAGGCTATAGGGCGGATCGGACTCACTCGGTGTCAGAACCACCCATAGCTTGCTGTCGCCCAGCAGGTTGTCGCGATAATTGCCGGTATCGGAGCGGTAGAGGTCGATCGACGTGCTGCCGGCATAATACGACGCGCGGTCATTGTCGCCCGATAGCAATGTCCATGGCTCTGCATCGGGCTGGCCGACCAGTACCGCCGTCGGTTGCCAGATATGATCAATCCACTGGCTCTCCGCCTTGATCCGGTCGACCACGACGCCGACAGGTATCGATACAAGCGCAGCCATCACGTCACCGATTCGATATGCCGGACCGGCAAACCGCCAATCAGGTTTTGCGGCTTCATCCGGATGATCTTGTCCGGCGACATGGCCAGAATGAGATAGACCGGCTCGCGCCCGACCGTCTCAAGAACCGCACCGGGATCGCGGAAGGTCAGACGGAACAGCCCGACGACGCGGCCGCGCGTTGCCTCGTCGAGCTCCTCGCCGTTCCACAACGCATCGCCGATCTTGGTCGCATCGGAATCCAGCCCGACATACCAGACCAGATTGACGTCGCGCATCTCGGTCAATGGCTCGATATCGACCGCGACGCCCAGCAGATGCGAAATCCAGCGGCTCAGAACCTGCGCCAGCGCCTGAAGCCCCTGACGTCCGGCGGTGAGATCGATCGCGGTGTGGAACAGATCGCTGTGATCGAAATAATGCTCGGCATTGTCATCGTTCATCACGTCGATGTCGGCCTGCGCGGGAATGCCGAGCATCGACACCAGTGGCGATGCCGGCGTCGCGCCGGTGCCGCTGATGGTTTCCTCATCGGCCGCGATCAGCGAACCCTCATGCAGCGTCAGCCGTTGCGGACGGAACATCAATTCGGCCGCGCGCAGCACATAGGGGTCCTCGCAGCCGTCCAGCGCGTTGCGCAGGATCACGTGCACCAGCTGGTTGACGAAGATCGGCGGGATGCCGCCCGCTCCGTTGCGGACAAGATCGACATAGGCCGCCTCCAGCGTCGGATGTCGCAGCAGACGATCGCGGAACGCCAACATGAACGTCCAGTTCTCGCGCGCATCGGCGTCGGCAATCGCCGCGATCTCCTCCGGAGGCACGCGCCTTCGTGGCTCGCTCATTAAGGCGGCATACAGCGCCCTTTCGGCATCGCAGGCGTCGGGCGGCGGCACCAATTCGGGCCGCGCGAGATAGATTTTCAGGAAATCATCGGTGACGACGAGTCCGCCCGCTTGGTCACGATCCAGCAGATGATGGCCGCAGGCGAGCCAGAAATCCTTCACGTACGGTCTCCCTGCGCGAGATTTGCAAGGTCGATGCGCTCCCCCGGCTCGTCCTCCTCGCCCTCCACATCCATGAACGAGAAGGCGCGAAAGCTGTTGCGATCGGCGCGCGGCTTCAATGTGCGGAAGGCTTCGCGAATGTCGCCATTCTCGGCGGTGCGGTGAAGCGCGATCAGCGTATCGACGTCGTGATTGCAGAGCGAGGCTGCGAAGGTGATCTCCTCCTCGGCTGCGGCGCGCGCAGCGTCCATGTCCGGCGCGCCGTAATGGTCGACCAGCCGTTGCGCCAATTCATCGACCGCATTGGCGCGGCCCGCATCATCGGTCTCGACGATCTGCACCAGCGTCGACCACCCGAACGACGACACACCAAGGAAGCCGGCGCGAAACGCCGAGCGCTGCTTGCCCTTCAGGTCCGCAGGATCGGCGTCAGCGAATGCAAATGTGCCCGGCACCGCCCATTCGCCGGGCTCCGCCGCTCGCTCGAACACGAAGGTGTCGGAGGGATCCAGCCTTATGGTCTTGAGCAGTTTCACAGGCGCGGCCCCCGTGTCGCGGGATCGAGCCATGACGGTGTTGCCAGAGCCGGAATGAGCGCGCGGCGCTCCACCTGCGCCTTACCCATACGTCGCACCAGTAGGTCGCCATTCTCACCGATATCGCGGCGGATGCCGCTGTCCTTTTCGGGCGCGAGCCGCTGCAGAAAAGTCTTTGCGACCGCGGCGAAGCCCTGTTCCTGCCACGCATCGAGCATCACCATGAGATGGCGTGCGTAGGACTCCATCAACCGCTCGGCGCCCGATTGATCAAAACCCTCGTCCTCGAGCGCGGCACTGAGCGGATGCAGGCCGGCATCGACGCCGGTCATCGACACCAGACGGATCATCGCGCCGAACACCAGCCAGGCCGGCGGCTCGTCTTCATTCGCATCGTCCGGCCACGCCAACTGCCCGCCACCCACGAGACCGAGATTGACGCTGATGGCATCAGGCCAGCCGATCACGATATCGGTCTCCGGCGGCGCCTGCGCGGTCAGGGTATCGGCCAGCGCAGCCATGCAGGCATAGAAGGTCCGGCGTGCGACTTTCAACGGCTCGTCGGGTTCCAGCACCACGGCGAACTCCGCCAGATCGAAGCGGCCGACAAAAACCAGCGTGCCCGCGCCTTCCTCAGCTGCATTTGCCTTCGCATGTGCGAAGGCGTCGCCCACCTCGCGCAGGGTCACGAGGCGAAACGGCGGCGGCAGGCGGATATCGGTTTCAGTCAGCATCGGCAATTGAGGGTTCGTCGCGCGTTTCTGGTGCGTTCGCGCCGTGGGCTTACTTTTTGTTTGGACCAATTATAGTTTCTCTCTATCTGCATATAGCATCGTCACAGCGGGTGACGAGTCCGCAGACAATCCGGGGGCGCCGGAACGGGAGACCGAATGGTCGAGGACAAGCGGCAAATCGTTGTGTGTTCGTGCGAAGACACGATGCCGCTGGATATCGATGCCATCACCAAGGCCTGTGCCAAGGCCGGCCGCGGCGCCGATGTGGTGTCGGGCCGGCAATTCTGTCGCGCAGAACTCGACCGGTTCCGTGCGCTGTTGCCCGGCCCCGGCGAACTGATCGTCGCCTGTACGCAGGAAACCCCCGTCTTCGAGGAAGCCGCTGCCGAAGCCGGCGACCGCGCGCTGACCTTCGTCAATATTCGCGAGACTGCCGGATGGTCGAGCGAGGCCGGCAAGACCGCCCCGAAGATGGCCGCGCTTTTAGCCGCCGCCGCGGAACCCCTCCCCGCCATCCCGTTCGTCGGCCTGCAAAGCGACGGCGTGATCCTGATCTATGGCCGCGATGAGCGCGCGATCGAAGCGGCGGAACTGCTGAAGGATCATCTCGACGTCACGGTGTTGATCTCCAAGCCCGATCACCTCAGCCCGCGCCGCAAGACCGAATTTCCGGTCGTGCGCGGCACGATCCGCGCCGCCAAGGGCTGGCTGGGCGCATTCGAACTGACCGTGGACGATTATGCGCAGCCGGCGCCCTCGTCGCGCGATGCGCTGACATTCGGCGTAGGGCGCAACGGAGCGGTGTCGAAATGCGACATCGTGCTGGATGTGTCCGGCGGCGCCTCGCTGTTTCCCGCGGCGGATTTGCGTGACGGCTATCTGCGCGCCGATCCGGGCGATCCGGCCGCAATGCTGCGCGCGGTGATGAAGGCGCGCGACCTGACCGGCACCTTCGACAAGCCGCGCTACGTCACCTACGACGCTGAAATCTGCGCGCATTCGCGGTCGCGCATCGTCGGCTGCCGTCGCTGCCTCGATCTATGCC
>JAEZBA010000027.1 GCA_023430245.1 Pseudomonadota bacterium | reverse complement strand
GCCTGCGATGCCATGATCTGCTGCCTGTCCGCCGGCGAAGTCGTGCGGCTCACCCGCGTCGGCCGCTTCGACATGTCGGGTCAGGCCAATGGCGTGGTCGCCATGCTGAAGCGCTTGCGTGGCAGTGGCAAGGCTACGCAATCGAGCGGCGCCGGCCAGATGAAGATGCTGCGCCAGCTACCCAAGCTGCTGCGTTTCATCCCCGGCACCGCGCAGGACGTGCGCGCCTATTTCCTCACCCTGCAATATTGGCTGGCCGGCTCGGAAGAAAATCTGGCCAACATGGTCCGGCTGCTGATCCAGCGCTATGGCCAGGGCCCGCGCAAGGCGCTGGGCAAGGGTCTGCGTACCGGCGCGCCGCTGCATTATCCGGAAGTCGGGCTCTATCATCCCAAAGCCAAGAGCCGCATCGTCGAGAAACTGAGCGAACTGCCGCGCACCCGCCGTGCCGATGGCACGGTCGGCGTGCTGGTGATGCGATCCTATGTGCTGGCCGGGAATTCGGCACATTATGACGGGGTCATCTCGGCACTCGAAGCCAAGGGCCTTACCGTCATTCCAGCTTTCGCCAGCGGTCTCGATGCACGGCCGGCGATCGAACGCTATTTCCTGAAGAATGGCCAACCGCAGATCGACGCGCTCGTGTCGTTGACCGGTTTCTCGCTGGTCGGCGGGCCTGCCTATAACGATGCAGCCGCCGCTTCCGAAATCCTTGCTCAACTCGATGTGCCGTATGTCGCCGCGCATCCGGTCGAGTTCCAGACGCTGGAACAATGGCAGGGCGATGCGCGCGGTCTGTCACCGGTCGAAGCCACGATGATGGTGGCCATCCCCGAGCTGGACGGTGCGATCTGCCCGATGACTTTCGGCGGGCGGTCGGAAGCGAACCCGGACTCCCGGCGCGCCATGACCGCCCATAACGAACGCGCAGCAATGCTGGCGGCGCGGGTGGCGAAGCTCGTCGCCCTGCGCCGGCTGGAGCGGGCGGAGCGCAAGCTCGCCATCGTGCTGTTCAATTTTCCGCCGAATGCCGGTGCGACCGGCACCGCAGCGTATCTGTCGGTGTTCGAATCGCTGCACAACACCCTGACGGCGCTGAAGGCCAGCGGTTACGAGATCGATCTTCCCGCCGATGTCGACGATCTGCGACGCCGCATTCTCGAAGGCAATGCGAAACGCTTCGGCGCCGACGCCAATGTCGCCCACCGCATGCCTGCCGACGAGCATGTCCGCAAGCAACGCTGGCTCTCCGAGGTTGAGGCGCAATGGGGTCCCGCGCCCGGCCGGCATCAGACCGACGGGCGCAACATCTTCGTCCTCGGTGCCCATTTCGGAAATGTCTTTGTCGGCGTGCAGCCGGCCTTCGGCTACGAAGGCGACCCGATGCGGCTGCTATTCGAGAAAAGCTTCGCGCCGACTCACGCCTTCTGCGCCTTCTACCGCTATCTGCGCGAGGATTTCGGTGCAGATGCGGTCCTGCATTTCGGCACCCATGGCGCGCTCGAGTTCATGCCCGGCAAGCAGGCCGGTTTGTCCGCCACATGCTGGCCGGACCGTCTGATTGCCGACCTGCCGAACCTCTATCTCTATGCGTCGAACAATCCATCCGAAGGCACGCTGGCCAAGCGGCGCACCGGCGCGACGCTGATCAGTTATCTCACGCCGTCGGTCACCAAGGCGGGATTGTATCGCGGTCTTGTCGATCTCAAGACCTCGATCGATCGCTGGCGGACGATGGATCCCGATACCGATGCGGGACAACGCACCACGCTCGCGACCATGATCCAGGCCCAGGCCAGCGCCATCGACCTAGCCACATGCGAACCGGCCTGGGCCGATGCCGCGGAGTCCGAAATCGCGCGGCTGCATCGCGAGATACTCGAACTCGAATACACATTGATCCCGCACGGCCTGCATGTCGTCGGCGAGGTGCCCGCCGCCGAGGCGCGGGCCGAGATGCTGGATGCCGCGAGCGTCACCGAACCGGAACGCCGCGCCGCGCTGGATGACTTGCTGGCCACCGACAACGAGACGCCGTCCATCGTCCGCGCGCTGGACGCCCGCTACATCGCGCCGGCGCCGGGCGGCGACCTGTTGCGGACGCCCGATATCCTTCCAACCGGCCGCAACCTGCACGGCTTCGATCCGTTCCGCATCCCCAGCGCCTTCGCCGTTCGCGACGGTGCGCGGCAGGCCGACACCCTGCTCGCCCGCCACAGCAAGGACGGTCATGCCGTCCCCGAAACCATTGCGATGGTGTTGTGGGGAACCGACAACCTGAAGACCGAAGGCGGTCCGATCGCCCAGGTGCTGTGGCTGATGGGCGCCGAACCGCGGCATGACAGTTACGGACGCGTGGTGGGCGCGAAGCTCATCCCGCTGCAAACACTCGGACGCCCGCGCATCGACGTCATCGTCACGCTCTCGGGGATTTTCCGCGACCTGCTGCCGCTGCAGACCAAGCTGATCGCCGAAGCCGCCCTGCTCGCGGCGCAGGCCGACGAACCCGCTGAGATGAACTTCATCCGCAAGCACGCGCTGGCCTGCCAGGACGCGCATGGATGCGATATCGCGCAGGCAGCACTGCGTGTGTTCGGCAATGCGGACGGCGCCTACGGGGCCAACGTCAACCATCTGGTCGATAGCGGCGGCTGGAACGACGAGGACGAGCTGGCCGAAGCGTTCGTTCGTCGCAAGGGCTTCGCCTATGGCGTCGACGGCCGCGCATCGCGACAGGAAGCGGTGCTGGCCCACATGCTGAAGAACGTAGACGTCGCCTACCAGAATCTCGACTCGATCGAACTCGGCGTCACCACCGTCGATCACTATTTCGACACGCTCGGCGGCATCAGCCGCGCGGTGCGACGTGCGCGCGGCTGCGCCGCCAATGTCTATATCGGCGATCAGACCCGCGGCGAAGGCACGGTGTGGACCTTGTCCGAGCAGGTCACGCTCGAGACCCGCACCCGCGCACTCAATCCGAAATGGTATGAGGCGCTGCTGGCACATGGCTACGAGGGCGTGCGGCAGATCGAGGCGCACGTCACCAACA
>JAEZBA010000714.1 GCA_023430245.1 Pseudomonadota bacterium | reverse complement strand
CGCGCGAACGATCTGATCTGGCGAAAAATGTTGAAGGAATACTGGCTCGGCGAACGCGAGAAGGCGAATGCGCTGACGTCGTGGAATGCCGACCGGACCCGGATGCCCGCGCGCATGCACTCGCAATATCTGCGCGGCCTGTTCCTGGAGAACCGGATCACCGCCGGGCGTTACGCCGTCGAAGGACGGGTAATTGCCTTGAAGGACATCGACGCGCCGATGTTTGTCGTGGGTACGGAGAGCGACCACATCGCGCCGTGGCGCTCGGTCTACAAAATCAGCCTCTTCACGGACAACGAACTGACCTTCGTGCTGACCAATGGCGGGCACAATGTCGGCATCGTGTCCGAGCCCGGCCGCACCGGCCGGCATTATTCGTTCGGGATGCGGCGCCCGTCCGATCGTTATCTCGACCCCGATAGCTGGCTGGCACAGGCGACGCGCGTCGAAGGGTCGTGGTGGCCGGCTTTTGCCGATTGGCTGCTGACGCGCAGCAGCAGCGGCCGCGTTGTGCCGCCGCCAATGGGCGCGGCTCATCGCGGGCTTGCGCCGCTATGCCCGGCGCCGGGCACTTACGTCCACCAGCGCTGAACGGCGTCTCAGCGCGCGATCCGCATCACCCGTCCGTCGAGGTCGGACAGGTCGCGCGATCCAAGAAACGCGAGATTGCGGTGAATTTCGCTGCGCAGCAGATCGATCGCGCGGCGCACGCCGGCCTCCTGCCCGACCGCAGCGGCATAAAGAAACGGCCGCCCGGCAAACACGAAATCCGCACCGAGCGCCAGCGCCTTGATCACGTCGCTGCCGCGTCGGATGCCGCTGTCCATCATCACCGTCATGCCCTGCGCCGCTTCGGCGATGCGGGGCAGCACACGCAACGGCGCCGCTGCGCCATCGAGCTGCCGTCCGCCATGGTTCGAGACAATGACGCCGTCGCAGCCGATCCGGCGCACGGTCTCCGCATCGGGTGCAGACAGGATGCCCTTGATGATCAGCTTGCCTTGCCAGCGCTCGCGGATCCATTCGAGGTCTTGCCACGACAACGAGTCACGCAGATGCGCGCGCGTTGCCGCATTGGAGAACACCGCCATGCCGCGTTCGGCACTCGAATTCTCGTAATAGGGCATGCCGTGACGGCGCAATGTGCGCAGCGCCGTGCCGAACAGCCAGCGTGGGTGGGCCAGCCCATCGAGCGCGAGTTTCAGCGTCGGACGCAGCGGCGAGGTATAGCCGGCGCGCACCAGGTTCTCGCGATTGCCGCCAACCGGCACGTCGGCGGTGACCACCAGATGCCGGTAGCCGGCCGCCGCGACGCGATCGATCAAGGCGCCGATGGCAGCGCGGTCGACCGGTAGATAGGCCTGAAACCAGGTCTGCGGATTGGCTGTCGCGACCTCTTCCAGCCGCACCAGCGACGCGCCGCTGAGAATGAAGGGCACATTCTCGGCCGCCGCGGCGGAGGCGAGCGCAAGATCGGCACGGTAGCCGGCCAGTCCCGACCCGCCCATCGGTGCGATGCCGAAGGGCGCGCTGAAAGTCTCTCCGAATAGCGCTTTCGCGGTCGTTCGCGCCGACACGTCGATCAGAACGCGGGGATGAAAATCGTAATCCTGGAACGCGGCGCGGTTCTCATGCCGTGAGGCGTTGGTCTCGACCGCCCCCGAGATGAAGCTGTAGATGCAATGCGGCAGATAGCGTTCTGCGGCTGGCTCGAGGTCCTCGAGCGACAGGATATTGAGCAGCCGGCGGTTCAGCACCGGCGGCTCCGCCGCGGCGGGATTGCGGGTGACGTCACGCATGCTCGAACACCTGCGCGAAGCGTTCGCGGAACCGCGGCAGGACCTCGGGGTTCAGCATGCGCTGTGGCTGGCCGCCACGCAGGATGTCGATGAGTTGCTCCGCCGCCATTAAAGCGAGACGCTTCCGCGCGGCATGGGTCACGCCAGCGGTATGCGGGCTGGCGATTACGTTCGGCAATGTCAGCAGCGGATGATCGGCCGGCGGCGGCTCCTGCTCCCAGACGTCGACGCCGGCGCCCGCAAGATGGCCGGACCTCAGCGCGTCGTAGAGCGCCGCTTCGTCATGGATGCCACCGCGCGCCGCGGTGACGAAGAATGCGCCCTTCTTCATCCGCGCGTATTCGGGCGCACCGATCATGCGCGTGGTCTCGGCGGTGAGCGGGCAATGCAGCGACACGAAATCCGACTGTTGCAGCAGTTCGTGCAGATCGACCTTGCGGACGCCGCGGGTCGTCATCGCGCTCTCGCCGACATACGGGTCGTAGGCCAGCACCGTCATGGCGAACAGGCCGCTGCACAATTCCGCCACCCGCGTTCCGGTATTGCCGAAGCCGACGACGCCAACGGTCTTGCCGTAGAGATCGTCGCCCATATAAGCGATGCGGTCGACCATCTCGCCGGATCGCAGCGCCTTGTCGACCTCGCCGATGCGCTTGGTCAGCGACAGCATCATGCCGAGCGTATGCTCGCCCACGGCTTCGCGGTTTCCGCCGGTCTGATTGACCGTGTTCACGCCGGCCTCTGTGCACGCATCGACATCGATGGCATCGAAGCCTGCGCCGCTCGCCGACACCACGAGAATGCCGGGGCACCGTGTCAGAAACTCGCGCCCGATCCGCAGATGTTCCGGGATGTCGAGGCGCGCGGAGTCGATCTGGATCGCGTGCGATGCAGCAAGCGTTGCATGCAGGGCGTCGAACGGCTGCGACTTGTCGATCCGGATCAGCGAGAGATCGTCGCAGGCCTGGATGCTGCGATCGAAACCCGGATCGATATAGCCGCCGATATAGGAAACCTGTTTGCGCGCGCTCATTTTGACCTCGCTCGGGGATCGTGTGTAGCAGGCGCCTGCATGGCGTCAATCGCGAGCAACGTTGCAAGCCGCTTTGGCATTCGCGCCAATCATTGTATGCATCGCAGGTATCGCGATGGCTTCCGGGGGCGACCAGAGCATGTCCAAGATCGTCGAGCGGACGCTGGATTTCATCGAGCTTTTTGCGACCGAGCGGCGGCCGCTGTCGCTGTCCGATATTTCACGGTTGCTCGACATTCCGGCGTCGAGCTGCCACGACGTGCTGCGGGCGCTGCTGGCAAGGGGTTATATCTACGAGATCGGACCGCGTGCCGGCTTCTATCCGACGGTGCGGCTGCTCAATCTGTCTACGACCATCTCGCAGCACGATCCGATCCTGCTGCGCGCCGAATTGCTGCTACGCAAGATACGCGACTCCATCGACGAATCGGTGTCGCTGGCGAAGGCCGGCAAGACCAACGCGACCTATCTGCTGGTCTTCGAACCAAGCCACCCGCTGCGCTTCATCGTCGATGCCGGCGGTCAGGTGCGCAGCTTGCATGCGACTTCGGCCGGCAAGGCGTTTCTGGGCAGCCTGAGCGCGAACGAGTTCGAGGCCTGGCTGAAGACCGCGAAGCTCGTTCCGATGACGGCTAAAACCATCCGTTCGAAGCAGGACTTGCGCGAGGATATCGAAGCATCGAAGCGGCGCGGCTATTTCCTCAATCAGGCGGAGAGTTTCGAGGACGCCACCACAGTGTCGTCGCTATTTCGCTGGCAGGGCGCGAATTATATCGTCACCATCGCCGGGCCCACGTCTCGGATGGCGGGCAAGTTCGATCAGGCGGTCAAGCTCGTGACGGAGGCCTGCAAGACCCTGGGCCAGGGTGGATAGGTCGCATTGTGCGGCGACGCCGTCGATTGACTCCGCCGTCGCTGGGCCATAGAAATTATTCGAAATAGCGACAATAATTTCGCTATAGCGAATTTGGAGGAGACGGGTGAAAGCGTCCGGGGCACCTGCAATGCAGGCCGCGCGTGGCCCCAAGGGGCCATTGTCGGGCATCCGTGTGATCGATCTGACGACGGTCATCATGGGGCCGTCGGCAACGCAGATTCTCGGAGATCTCGGTGCCGACGTGATCAAGATCGAGTCCGCCGGCGGCGATTCCCTTCGCTGGATCGGTCCGAACCGTACCGACGGCATGGGGCCGCTCTATCTCAATGCCAACCGCAACAAGCGCAGCGTCGTTCTCGATCTGAAGGATGCCGAGGATCGCGGGGCGCTGCTGTCGCTCGTGTCCGATGCCGACGTGTTCGTCTCGAACGTGCGGCCGCAGGCGATGGCGCGGCTCGGGCTTGGTTACGGCGAAGTCCGGGCTGTGAATCCCGAGATCGTCTACTGCCTCGCGGTCGGATACGGCTCCGATGGACCGAAATCCGGCCAAGCCGTGTATGACGATCTTACCCAGGCGGGCGCGGG
>JAEZBA010000713.1 GCA_023430245.1 Pseudomonadota bacterium | reverse complement strand
CCATCGGTCCATCCTGATACAACTCTCGCTTGCCTCTGATTGTCGCTAAGGCGCGGAAATTGCAGCTGATCCCAATGGGGCGCGACCTCCTCGTAGCGCGAGAGCTGCGCCGGTATGGCGTCGAGCTTCGCTGTCCTGGAGTCCCAGGTAGCGCGTGGTCAATCTGAAATGTCACAAAAATATCTATATATGAAAGTTCACAATTAGGCAATCAAAATTGGATTAAGCTGAGTAGAATATGAAATTTCACTAGAATGCGAAAGGAACGAAGGGTGTCATGATAGCCCGGTGAGGGCCTGTTGAAGGAGCGGAGCCGGAAATCGAGTGACCATGTGCGAGAAGCGGTAGCGGCAGGGCGCAGTTGGCGTTCGAACGGCCATGGCTGGCGCCGTACTTCAGCCATTTGCGGCCCGGACAGGCCGTAAGGCTTAGGTTCGAACCTAACTCGAACGGATCGCCGGCTGGTCGGGCCAGGACAGTCGCACTTTTCTTAAGGTCTGCACGACCGCGGTTGCCGATGCCAAAGCTTATGATCGTGCTGCACAGCACCGGAAAGCGATACCGCGATATGCCGGTGTCACGATCAGCGTCACGGACTTGTTCGCCCTGGCAGACGACGTGAGGGTCGAGCCGCCCGATGGTCACGGGCTGCATTATTGTTGCTTCTGCGGCAATGCTCTGGAGGCGAAAGTTTATGGAGCCCAATATCTCCTTGCCAATGTGAAAGTGCCAGGAAGCATAGCCGCTAACCAATGATGTGGAACCCTCGCGGAAACGTCTGTAGCGAGCGCACGCCGGTATCGGTCACGACGACCAGATTGCCGGTCTGCACGCCGGCCTTCCAATCCCGGGTAACCACGTTCGGCTGGACCACCAGCGCCATGCCGCTCGACAAGGTCATGTCAGGGCTATCGCCGGCGGCCGGCCGGCTTTGCGATCCGAGGACAGGAGGGAGATAGCCTCCGCCATATCCATGGATGAGGTCGTCGATAATAGTGAAGCCAGACTGTTCGATCAGCTGCGATGCGGCCACAAGATCTCGAACGTGGACTCCCGGCCGCACCCGCTCAAGGATAGCGTCGAGCACGGCATCAGCAACGGCGTGCAGGTCGCGATAGAGCGCGTTCGGCTTCTCGCCGATGAAGAACGTTCGGAGCACTTGTCCGGTATAGCCCCAGTAATCGACGCTGAGCTCGGTCGACAGCACGTCGCCCATGCGAAGGATCCGGCCGGACGGGTATTGCCGGGGCACAGCCGAGTCCGAGGCTGTCATTGAGGTCGTCTGGAAATAGTGGATGAAATTCGTTGCGCCGAAGGGCAGATAGGGTGTCTGCACCATAGCTTGGAGCTCGCGCTCGGTCATTCCGGGTTTCGCCCCTTCCGCGAGCGCAGTGACCGCAACGTCAGTGAGGTTCGCCGCCAGTTCAAGCCATCGAAGCTCTTCATCAGACTTCACCAGCCGGACCTGCGTATAGGCCCGGTTCATGTCGACCACTTCGAACATCCCGGAGAGCATCTCTGCCTGGGCGACCGGAATTCTGCCGATGACCCCGACTCGCGCTTTTCCGGCCTTCACCGTTTGCACGGCGTTCGCCGCCAGCCTGAGCGCTCCGGCTTCGCCCCATAGGACTTCGGTGTCATGGGCGAGCCGCCTCGCCAACGGCAGATGGTTGAAATGCTGAATGAACATGCGACGCCCGGTGCCCGGCACAATGAGCGTCACTGCCTCAGCTGTAATTGGCCAGCCGGTGATCCATCCGGTCGCCGTGCCGGCACGCATCGCTTCGACCGCGATCAGCGCATCCAGATTGTGCGTTGCGATGATGCCGGCCAAGAGGCCCTCGCGCCGCGCCATCTCGCCATCCGAGAAACGCGGATAATCGAGGCTGATCAAATCGGCATAGCGCGAACCGATATCGGCAACGAGCTGAGCGACCGATTTCATCGATTATGTCCTTGGCATAGAACTGTTGCACTATGGTCGCGTGACGTAGCCTCGATTTGTCTATTGAAACGGGCTCGCAGTATCAAGGCGACACCTCGCGTTCCTGGCAACGCTGATATAGAAAAGATGGCTCGTTGACGGACTTTCGGTAGCCGATCGCTTGAAGGTTCGCTCGTTTCCCACACGAGCCGAGCGGCCCGGAGTTTGTCTAGGTCGAGGCGTGATCGAAGAAAAATCTAGACAGAAGCGCATGGTGGAGGCGAAAACGAGTCCCAGCGGCTCCAGTCTGACCATGAATGTAGAGTTGAGTGGCGACATGACGAAACACACAATTGAAAAAGACGATCTGGTCAGCTCCGCCATGGCGCATTGGGGTGCGCGGTTCGTCTCCAATGGTGTCGCGCTCGCCGACTTTGAAGAGATCACCGGAAGCCTCAGATCATGGGATGACTGGTGCCGCGCCTGGTCGACGCGTGCCGCAGACCATGAGGACATGGGACGTATCGCGCTGGCGGAGCGCAACTTCATCAGCGCCGGCGAGCACCTTAATCGTGCGGCGGTGTATTATCATTTCGCGAAATTCCTGTTCGTGCACGACCTGCCGCAAATGAAAGCCGCGCATATGAAGGCGGTGGCCTGCCGCCGTGACGCGCTGCCGTATCTGCGCCCGCGTGGTGAGCGCGTCAGCATTCCGTATGAAGGCAGGGAGCTATACGGTATTCTCCGTAAGCCGGCCGGGATCGAAAAGCCGCCGCTTCTGGTGATGGTCGTCGGTCTCGATTCGGCCAAGGAGGAGACCGATGCTTATGAACAACCGTTCCTGGCGCGGGGCATTGCGACCCTGGTGTTCGATGGCCCCGGGCAAGGGGAGGGCGAGTATGACTTCGCCATCCGCGGCGACTACGAGGCTCCGGTCAAGGCGGTGTTCGACTGGCTGCAAGGCCGCAACGACGTCGATTTCGATCGTGCAGCATTGTGGGGCGTCAGCATGGGCGGTTATTATGCGGCCCGCGCCGCGGCGTTCGAGAAGCGGGCCAAGGCCTGCATCTCACTCGCCGGTCCCTATGATCTGGCCGAGTGCTGGGACACGATGCCCGAACTGACCCGCAACACGTTCCGTGTGCGCGCCAAATGCGAGACCATGGAAGAGACGCGGGAGCACGCGAAAACGCTGTCTCTCGAGGGTGTCGCACAGAACATTACCTGTCCGCTCTATATTGTTTCTGGCAAACGAGACCGGGTGATTCCGTGGCAGCATGCGGAGCGGCTGTCGCGTGACGCAAGCGGTGAAGTCGTTTTCAATCTGGTCGAGGACGGCAACCATATTGCCAATAACCGCCCGCATCGCTGGCGGCCGCAAAGCGCCGATTGGCTTGCGCGGCAGCTTGGCGCTGCGACGATCGAAGGTTAGCGAATTCGACAATGTCGAATATCGGCTGGCGTCGCTTTCATATGGCGCCATAGAGCGAAAGCAGCCGCGCATCTGCGTTCTTGGCGCTGAACGTTCGCGTCATTTTCATTTCTCCCAACACGCAACGGCACCAGGCATTGCGCCGTCGATTGGAGTCGCAAGGCGGGCAGGGCGGTGATTTACTCCGCGCCGGAGGAATGCAACGCCATGGCATACCAGCTTTCAGAAGAACAGCGCATGATGCGCGACTCCTGCCGCGCCTTCGCCGACGAGGTGATCACGCCCTTCGTTCGCGATAACTGGCGGCGTGAGTGGGACATGAACGCTGGCGCGCGCCTGCCCCGCGAAATCCTCGAAGCCGCGGACAAGGTCGGCATCCGAACGCTCGGAATCCCCGAGGAGTTCGGCGGCATGGAGCTCGATCCGAAGTCCGAGGTGCAGACCTTCGCAATCATCGCCGAGGAGATCGCGCGCGGCGATTGCGGCCTTGCCGACAAGCTGGTGCAGAACTGGAAGATTTCCGTGCTTCTGCGTCACCTCGCGCCACGTCATTTGCAGGAGCATTGGTTCGGCCGCCTCATCAACGAGCCACAGATGCTGTTCGCCCATTGCCTGACCGAGCCACGTGGCGCTTCGGACCGCTGGCTTCCCTACAACGTCCCGGAAGCCGCCATGCAAACCCGTGCTGAGAGGCGCGGCGACGAATGGGTCATCAACGGCCGCAAGCAGTTCATCTCCAACGGCTACGACGCCGGCCTCTATGTCGTCTATGCAAACACGAATCCGAAGGCTGGCATTCTTCAGGGCACATCATCCTTCATGGTGCCGCGTGACGCGCCCGGACTGACCGTCGCGCGCTGCAACGAGACGATGGGCGGCCGGTTCATGAATAACGGCGAGATCGTGTTCGAGGATTGTCGCGTCCCCGCCGACCACGTCCTCGCCGAGAATGACGCCATGCAGAAGGCGGGCGTCTACTTCCATCCGGGCAAGATCATTCAGGCCGCGAAAAACCTGGGCGTCGGCGTGGCCGCCTACGAACGCACCGCGGAGTATGTTCAGAACTACGTGCAAGGCGGCCGTATCCTGATCAAGCATCAGGCCGTCGCCTGGCGGCTGGCCGACATGGCGATCCGGATCGAGGCGGTTCGTTCGCTTCTCGCACGCACCGCGCAGGCGGTCAGCGACAAGGCGCCGGACGCCGATCCGCTCTGCAACATGACAAAAGTGTTCGCGTCCGAGGAAATCCTAAAGGTCTGCCAGCACGCCATGGAACTCCACGGCGGCAACGGCGCGATGCTCGAAGTGGGCATCGAGAAATTGTTTCGCGATGCGGCAATTTTCCTGCACTCGGATTCGACCGCGGACATCTCGCGCTTCAAGATTGTCAAGGCGCTGTTTCCGGAGACCGCAGGAAAATACGCCGGACCGGAAAACTGACCGCGATTTGCCTGCCCACTTTTTGACCCGCAGGGGTCACGACAATCAAGCTGCTTGGCGGTCGCTCGATTGTCGCATGCTAACGGCATTGATCCGCACAAGCCGATGGTTCAACATGCGTTTCAACAAATCGGGCGAACCCGATGTACAAAACCCAGGGAGGAACGTTATGGCCAGTCAGCCGCTCCGAACCCGACCGCTGCCGCACCGAAGCGTGGGCCGCAGCTGCAGGAGCCGATACGCGACACTGGGCGCGCAAGACGCTCTCGCGTGCACAGGCAGCGGAGTGATTGGGTGAACGTAGCGGCAAGCATCGCCGTGGACGTGGCGAAACCAGCGAACGCACCGGTCAGTGGCGGCGCGCGTATCCGCGTCCAGGGTCTCGGTAAGCGCTACGGCGCGCTGGAGGTCTTCCGCGACATCAATATGGAGATCGGCGATCGCGAGATCGTTGCGATCGTCGGGCCTTCCGGTTGCGGCAAAACCACGCTGCTTCGCTGCATCGATGGACTGATCCCGCCCTCGTCAGGAAAGGTCGACATTTCGGGAACGGAGGTCACGTCGCCGCTCCCCGGCGTCGCGATGGTGTTTCAGCAGTTCGGCCTGTTTCCGTGGAAGACCGTGTTCAACAACGTCGCCTATGGCCTGCGGCTCGCCGGCGCATCGAAAGCCGAGATCCGCGAAAATGTCCCGCGCTTCGTCAAACTTGTCGGCCTCGCCGGATTCGAGAATGCCTATCCCTACCAGCTTTCCGGGGGCATGCAGCAGCGCTGCGGTCTCGCCCGCGCGCTCGCCATCGAGCCCAGCGTCTTGCTAATGGACGAGCCGTTCGCCGCGGTCGATGCGCAGACGCGCGAAATCCTTCAATTCGAACTTCTGCGTATCTGGCAGATGCGCCCGACATGCATGGTATTCGTGACGCACTCCATCGAGGAGGCCGTCCTCATGGGTCACCGCGTGGTGGTGCTGAAGGGCCGTCCCGCGAGTGTGTTTGAGACGATTGACGTGGACCTGCCTTTTCCGCGCAATCGCGAGACGCTCACGCTCCCGCGCTTTGCCGAGCTGCGCGAGCATGTCTGGGCAACCCTGATGGACGAGGCGCGGGCTGCCGAACTGCAATTGCAGCGCTGAAGCATCGCTCAAGAAAAGAAACGGAACAGGAAACGCATAACGGAGAGAATCGATGAACCGCCCGTACCGTATTGCCATTGCCGTTGCGGCGCTTGCCGTCGCCGGTCTCAGTGCGCCAGCCTTGGCGCAGGAAAAGAGCATCACCATCGGCCTGCCGGGAATTCCACCGGTATTCGTGACCACGCAAGCCTATGTCGCCGAGCAGCAAGGGTTTTTCAAAAAGCATGGCCTGAAGGTGAATCTGCGGCCGTTTGACTCCGGCGCCGCCGCCGCGCGCGCCGTGCAGTCGGGACAGATCGATCTTGCGATGTCGCCTTCGCCGCTGATCGCGACGATGATTTCGAACAATCCTGACGTCGACCTCGCCTTGATTTACGGCTATCCGCGACCGACCTGGAAGCTGGGCTCGCTCGACGGCTCGATCACCAAGTGTGAGGACGTGAAGGGCAAGGCCGTGGGCGTAGACAGCCTTGGCGGCGCGCGCTCGATCGCGCTGAACCAGATGCTGCGTTCCTGCAAGCTCAGCGCAGCCGCCACCAACCAGGTTGCGCTCAGCGCCCATGTCGGTGCAGCGATGGTCTCGGGC
>JAEZBA010000711.1 GCA_023430245.1 Pseudomonadota bacterium | reverse complement strand
GAGTGCGGAGCCACGATGGCCGTCGGAATTTTCGACCCCGGGAACCTACAAAAGTAGGTGGGCGCCATATAACCGGATCCACGGACCCGGCCAGGGACAGCTCCCTTCAGGATCGTAAGGCCCCGGGAGTATGATGTTTCCAGTCGCACCCCGCAGCCCCGCATGTGCAATGTAAGGTGTTTGCGACGTAATCGCCAGTCATGGATTTCTGAGGCCGCTGTGTCGGATGCTATTGAAAACATTGGCCGGGACCTCTATCGGCACGTGCGGTCAGGATCGGTCGGGGAAAGCAATGGAACCCCCTTGCAGGCTTGACGTTGCTTGAGCTGGCCCGGATCCTTGGCGCGTGAACACAGATACCTCCTTCGCTGCAGCGACACCGCTCGCTCGACTTAATGCCGAACTGACGGCAGTGAGCTCCGAATTGCCTGGCAATCAGGAATTGCTGCGGAGCGTGCTCGCGGGCTGCGGCGACTGTATCAAGATCCTCGATCTCGACGGCCGGCTCCAATTCATGAGCGAGGGCGGCAAGCGGGTGATGGAGGTCGACGACTTTTCGGCTCTCAAAGGCTGCCCATGGCCGGAATTCTGGCAAGGCGAAGGCAATGCATTGGCGATGGCCGCGGTCGAATCCGCAAGGCGCGGGAAAACGGCGCGATTTAGTGGCGCCGCCAATACCGCCAGGGGCACCTCGAAATACTGGGAGGTCGAGGTCTCGCCGATACTGGGGGCAGACGGAAAACCGGCCCAACTGCTTTCTATTTCACGCGACGTGACGGCCGAGCGGGATGCGATCGAGCGACAACGATTTCTGCTCAAGGAATTGGAGCATCGCGTCAAAAACAACCTGTCGATCATCGTGGCCATCGCGAGCCGCACCTTTCAGGGGGACCAGCACCGGTCGGCGCGTGAAACATTTATCGCCCGCGTCATGAACCTCGCGAAGGTCAACGAGATCCTGACAGAGTCGCACTGGACCGAGACGCCCATCAGCCGGATCGTCGCGGGAGCGCTTGTTCAATGGAGCGTCGACAAGGACAGGTTCCGGATTGCTGGCCCGCTGATCAGCCTTAGTCCCAAACAGGGACTGGCACTTGCTCTTGCCCTCAACGAACTCGGCACCAACGCATTCAAATACGGCGCGTTGTCCGCTCCCGAAGGTCGCGTGGACATTTCCTGGGGCCAGACCACGGCGGATGGCACACCGGCGCTCCATTTTGAATGGCGCGAAACCGGCGGACCGCCCGTCGTCACACCAACGCGGCACGGCTTCGGAAGCAGGGTCATCCGCGACATGATGGCGGCCGAATTCGGCGGCACGATACAATTGTCATATCAGCCGGCCGGCCTGATCTATCGCCTCGATGCGCCACTGCAACAGGCTGCATCCGACGACGACCAGAGGGCGTTGACCGCAATCTAACCCATCGCCACGCCTGGATTTGGCTGCACCGACTGGTTGATCTGGCGGGTGATATCCTCGATCCGCTCGGCGGCCAGGTTAAGCGCCGCGACCACCGTGGCCTGAGTTTGCTGGCTGCGCTCGGCGGCCACCACACGCGCATCCTGCAGCGCGGCGATCTCTTCCTCCAGCCTGCGAATGCGGCGCCCCATCTCCGCCAGTTCGTCCGCGACGGTCAACGCTGCCATCACGGTGAGCCGTTGATCGCCAATCTCGCCATGCGCGCCGCGCAATTGTTCGATGCGCGCGTCGATCTCTTCCGCGAGCCGGGTTACGTGGTCTTCCTGCCCATCCTCACAGCCCATCCGGTAATGGCGGCCGTTGATCGTGACATTCACCTGGGCCATCGCATCGTCTCCTTGACGCGTTCTTCCCGCGCGAGTGCGCTAGCGATCATGCTCGTCCAGCAGCTTCTGGATCGTGCCCATCGCCACATCGATACGGCGCGCCACCTCGCGATTGGTATCCTCGAGCTTGCGCCCATGTGCGGCGACGTTGTCGAGTTCGGCAGCAAGTCGCGCGCGATCGGTGCCGAGCGCATGAAGCTGCATCGCGATCGCATCACCGCCGGTTTCAGCCTCACGTTTGCGCGTCACGGCGGCCTGCAGCGCATCCAGCGCCTGCGCGAGCCTGCGGGCGGCGGCGTCGATGGCGCTCGGGTCAGTCATGTCACGCAGCACTCACTGAGTCAAAAACTGTTGCGACACAAGGCGTTAAGGCGATGAGCCTAAATTGACGCTTCAACGGCGTCAATGTTGCTGACCGGTCATCCCCATCATCCTCGCGCGGAGGACAAATCTGCGGCCGGAGCGGTCTCGCGCTGGACTCCACGGGCCTGCCTGACTATGCCCGCCCCAGAACCGCACGCTTTCCGGATTTTCAAATGTCCCGCGAACAACACGACCGCATGGCCAACGCGATCCGCGCGCTGGCAATGGACGCCGTTGAACAGGCCAAGTCCGGCCATCCCGGCCTGCCGATGGGCGCCGCCGACATTGCGACCGTGCTGTTCACGCAATTCCTGAAATTCGATCCGTCCGATCCGAAATGGCCCGATCGCGACCGCTTCGTGCTGTCGGCCGGACATGGCTCGATGCTGATCTATGCGCTTCTGTACCTGACCGGCTATGAGGCGATGACGGTCGAGGAACTGAAGAACTTCCGCAAGCTGAACTCGAAGACGCCGGGCCATCCGGAAAACTTCATCACGCCGGGCGTCGAGACCACCACCGGGCCGCTCGGTCAGGGCATCGCCAACGCGGTGGGCATGGCCATCGCGGAGCGGCACCTCAACGCAGTCTTCGGCGATGTCGTCGATCACCGCACCTATGTGCTCGCCTCCGATGGCGATTTGATGGAAGGCATCAGCCAGGAGGCGATCGCGCTTGCCGGTCACCTGAAACTGAGCCGGCTGATCGTGCTGTTCGACGACAACGGCATCACCATCGACGGCAAGCTGTCGCTGTCGGATTCCGTCGATCAGGTGAAGCGCTTCGAATCCGCCGGCAGGATCGCCGAGCGCATCGACGGCCACGATCCGCAGGCCATCGCCGCCGCACTGAAGCGCGCGCAGAGCGCCGATCGCCCGACCATGATCGCCTGCAAGACCACGATTGGATATGGCGCGCCGAACAAGGCCGGCAGCGAGAAATCGCACGGGTCGCCGCTTGGAGCCGACGAGATCAAGGGCGCGCGCGAAAAGCTCGGCTGGACCCACGAGCCGTTCGTGGTGCCGGACGATGTGCTGAAGCCCTGGCGCGAGGCGGGCCAACGCTCGAAGGAACAGCGCAAGGCGTGGGACAAGAAGCTCTCCGGGCTCCCGGCGGACACAAGGGCCGAATTCGAGCGGCGCATGACGGGCGTTCTGCCGGCGGCGCTCGCCGATGCCGTGCAGAAGGTGAAGCGGACGCTGGCGGAGGCGCCGAAGGACATCGCCACACGCGCGTCCTCGGAATTCGCGCTGGAAGGCCTGGTGCCTGCGGTGCCAGAGATGATCGGCGGCTCGGCCGACCTCACCGGCTCCAACAACACCCGCACCAAATCGATGAAGGCGATCAGCGCATCGGACTTTTCCGGCCGCTTCATCAATTACGGCATCCGCGAACACGCGATGGCCGCCGCCATGAACGGCATGACGCTGCATGGCGGCATCATCCCCTATTCCGGGACCTTCCTGGTGTTCTCGGATTATTGCCGTCCGGCGATCCGCCTTGCCGCGCTGATGGGCGAGCGGGTGATCCACGTGATGACCCATGACTCGATCGGCCTTGGCGAGGACGGCCCGACCCATCAGCCGGTCGAGCATCTGGCCGCACTCCGTGCGATTCCGAACCTCAACGTGTTCCGTCCCTGCGACGCGGTCGAAGCAGCGGAGTGCTGGGAGCTGGCGTTGCGCGCCGGGGAGACGCCAAGCGTGCTGGCGCTTACCCGCCAGAACCTGCCGCAACTCCGAAGGTCCTACATCACCGAGAACCTGTGCGCCGCCGGCGCCTACGAAATCCTGCCGGTCGAGGGCGACAATGTCGACGTGTCGATCTTCGCCTCAGGCTCGGAGGTCGCGATCGCGGTCGAGGCGGCGCAATTGCTGAACCGGCAGGGCAAGCCGGCCCGCGTGGTGTCGGTGCCGTGTCTCGAATTGTTCATGGCTTTGCCGCCGGAGAAGCGCCATCCGGTGATCGGCGGCGCCGAGGTCAATGTCGCGGTCGAGGCCGGCATCCGTCAGGGCTGGGACGCGATCATCGGCTCGGACGGCGTCTTCGTCGGCATGTCCTCGTTCGGCGCCAGCGCCCCCTACAAGGACCTCTACAGCCATTTCGGCATCACGCCGGAGGCGATCGCCGCGGCGGCTTTGGCGAAGTTCCGGCCGCGATAACCGTACCGGCGCTTTTTGCCGCGTTGCGGCAACGGCAACCCTGCCCATGAGTTGAGTTGGTGCGGAATCCCGCTATAGGAAAGCCGCAAGCGCGCGGGCCCGCTATTTGCGCCGGGCTGCGCCTCCAAACCATTCAGCCGGGAGCTTGGACATCATGACGGTACGGGTCGCCATCAACGGATTTGGCCGCATCGGCCGCAATGTTTTGCGGGCGATCGCCGAATCCGGCCGCAAGGATATCGAGGTGGTGGGCATCAACGATCTCGGACCGGTCGAGACCAATGCCCATCTGCTCCGGTTTGACTCGGTGCATGGCCGCTTCCCCGGTGAGGTGACCGTCAAGGGTGACACCATCTCGGTCGGTAACGGCGCGATCAAGGTCACAGCGATCAAGGACCCCTCCACGCTGCCGTGGAAGGATCTCGGCGTTGACATCGCGATGGAATGCACCGGCATCTTCACCGCCAAGGACAAGGCGTCAGCCCATTTGACCGCCGGCGCCAAGCGCGTGCTGGTGTCCGCGCCCGCCGACGGCGCCGATCTCACCGTGGTCTACGGCGTCAACCACGACAAGCTGACCAAGGACCATCTCGTCGTCTCCAACGCCTCCTGCACCACCAACTGCCTCGCGCCGGTGGCAAAGGTGCTCAACGACGCCGTCGGCATCGAGAAGGGCATGATGACGACGATCCATGCCTATACCGGGGACCAGCCGACGCTCGACACCATGCACAAGGATCTCTACCGCGCCCGCGC
>JAEZBA010000709.1 GCA_023430245.1 Pseudomonadota bacterium | reverse complement strand
GCACCGTACGATTCGTCGATTCATCGGTCGAGCGCCTGCAGGTCAAGGTCAGCGGTTTCGTACCGGAACGATATGTCATTGCGTGCAACCGCAGGCGGATGCCGATGACGTCGACCGGTGAAACCGGAGAAGCGGTCGCCGGCGTGCGCTTCAAGGCCTGGCAGCCGGTTTCAGGACTGCACCCGACCATCCCGGTGCACGCGCCGTTGACCTTCGACATTATCGACGCCTGGAACAGGCGCTCGCTCGGCGGCTGCGTCTATCACGTCGCGCATCCAGGTGGCCGCAACTACGATACCTTCCCGGTGAATTCCTACGAAGCGGAGGCGCGGCGGCTGGCGCGCTTCCAGGATCACGGACATACTCCGGGAATCGTCGATTTGCCGCCGGAAGAGTCGGCGAGCGAATTTCCGTTGACGCTCGACCTCCGCCGGAGCGTGCGGCGTCCGAACTGAATCGGTGGACCGACCCATGCAGAAAGCGGCTTCGGCCGAAACGCCGCGCCCGGCCTGGTACGACGATTACGTACCGCTCGACGGCGTGCCGGATGAACTGATCGGGCCGGATGGGCGTCCGCGCAGGGCGTGGCTGAATTTTTTGAATCAGCTCTCGGCCGACGAGCGATCGCTGGCTGCGGTCGATCAGCATCTGCAGGACATTGGTGTCTCGTATCGTGTGCATGGCGAGGCGCGCGAACGCACCTGGCCGATGAGCCGGCTGCCGCTTCTGATCGAGGACGAGGAGTGGAACGCGATCGCCGCCGGCGTGACGCAGCGCGCGCGGGTGATCGAGGCCATGCTCGCGGACGTCTATGGCGCTGGCCGTCTGGTGAAGGACGGCGTGCTGCCGGCGGCCATGGTCGCCGGTTCGAGCGAATTCATGCGGCCGCTGGTCGGTGTCGAGCCGCCGGACGGGCGCTGGCTGCATATCTATGCGGTCGACCTTGGCCGCGGACCGGATGGCCGTTGGTGGGTCTTGAGCGATCGCGCACAGGCGCCATCCGGTGCGGGCTATGCGCTGGAAAATCGCCTGGTGATGTCGCGGGCGCTGCCGACCGGCTACCGGCGGATGAATGTGCGCCGGCTCGCGCCGTTCTTTCGCGACTTTCGCTCTACGCTGGCGGACGCGGCCGAACGCAGCCAGCCGCGGATCTGTCTTCTGACGCCCGGCCCGTACAGCCAGACCTATTTCGAGCAGGCCTATCTGGCGCGCTATCTCGGCTTCCTGCTGCTGGAAGGCGACGACCTCGTCGTCCATGACGGCGTCACCCATGTGCGCACCATCGCCGGTCTGAAGCGGGCGGACGTGATCTGGCGCTTTGTCGATTCGGATTATGTCGATCCGATCGAACTCAACGGACAGTCGCGGCTCGGCATTCCGGGACTGGTTTCGGCGCTGCGCCATGGCGGCACCGTTGTCGCCAATATGCCGGGCGCGGGCTTTGCGGAGTCGCGCGCATTAATGAGCGTGATGCCATCCGTTGCTGCGCATCTGATCGGTGAGGAACTCGCGCTTCCGAATATCGCCACCTGGTGGTGTGGCGACGATGCAGGCCGGCGTCGCGTGCTCGACAATTTCAAGCGAATGGCGATTTCCGGCGCCTTCGCCGGACGGCTACCGGAATTGCAGGGCGAGACGCAGGTGCTGCCCGCAGACCTCGAAGAATCCCAGCGTGCGGCCCTGCGCGAAGCCATCGAGGAGCGAGGGATCGATTTCGTCGGGCAGGAGGTGGTGCAACTTTCGACCACGCCGGTCCGCGCGGGTGACAAGCTGGTGCCGCGACCGTTCGTGCTGCGGGTGTTTGCCGCTGCGACCGCGCATGGTTGGGAGGTGATGCCGGGCGGTTTCTGCCGGATATCCGCGCAGGCGGATGCGCGCGCCATCAGCATGCGCGAAGGCGTGCAATCGGCCGATGTGTGGGTGCTGTCGAGCAAGCCGGTGGCGCCCGAGACGCTGCTGCCGGCCAGCACCGACATCCATATCCAGCGCATCCTCGGCAATATCCCGAGCCGGGCGGCGGATAATCTGTTCTGGTATGGCCGCTATCTGGAGCGCGCGGAGGCGACGCTGCGGGTGGTGCGCTGCCTGTGTGCGCGCGCGATCGACATGGACTTCATCTCCGGCAATGTGCCGGCGACCATCGAGAAGCTGACCCGCCAACTGGTCGCCTGGGGCGCGGTACCGGAGGAGCAGGAGGATGCGTCGACGCTGGTCATCGCGCGCACCGCGCTCGCGGACGAGAATGCGTATGGATCGGGCCTATCCGGAGTGCGTATGGCGCGCAACGCCGGCTCCGTCATTCGCGAGCGCATTTCGGTCGACGCCTCGAAACTGTCGCGGCGGCTCGACGAACTTCTGTCCAGCGTCGGCGAATTGCCGAGCGAGACCGACGTGCTGGACGCCGCCGACCGCGCGCTGCAAATTCTTGCCGCACTGTCCGGCCTCGGTCAGGAGAACATGAACCGTAATGCCGGCTGGCGTTTCCTGGATATCGGCCGGCGCACCGAGCGTGCCATCAACACCTGCCGGCTGGCGCGTCTGTTCGCGTCTGACGATGCGAGCGCCGAAGACCTCGACGTGATGCTTGACCTGATCGATTGCCAGATCACCTATCGCTCGCGCTACATGACTGGGATCGCGGTCGACCCGGTGCGCGACATGGCAATGCTCGACCCTTACAATCCGCGCTCGGTCGGCTTCCAGCTGATGACCATCAGCGAGCATGTCGCCACGTTGCCGGCGCTTCACCTTGACGGCGTGCCCGAAGAGCCACAGCGGCTGGCCGCGCGGCTTGCTACCGATCTCGAAACCACCACGGCTAAGGATCTCGACAACACAATGGTGCTTGCGATCGAACAGCGCATTTCGGTCTTTGCCCATGCCGTGGCGGCGCGTTATTTCCTGCGTCGTCAGACCGGCATGGTCGGGGCAGGGGTCAGCAGTCTCGCGTGATTTACGATATCCAGCACCTGACCGCCTATGCTTATGCGGCACCTGTCACGTCTGCGTCGCTGGCGTTGCGGCTGACACCGCGCAACACCATGACGCAGCGCAGCCTCGCGCATGAGGTCAGGATTTCGCCCGGGCCGGATCACGCCACGTCGCATCGCGACTTTTTCGGCAACGTGGTCGAGCTCGTGCGGATCGACACGCAGCATACCGAATTGGAGATCAGGTCATTGGCGCGCGTCGAGGTGATGCCTCGGTCGGACCTCGCCGGTCCCGATCTGGCGTGGGAGGATGTTGGCGCGATGGCGTTGTCGGAACGCGATCTGAGTGCCGCGGGACCCTCGCATTTCCTGTTCACCAGCCCGCGCATCAGGTTGGCGCGCGACGTCACGCATTATGCGCGTGCGAGCTTCACGCCCGGACGCGGGATCGTGGAGTCCTGTACCGATCTGATGACGCGCATCCGCAACGAGTTCGACTATCAGCCGGATGCCACGGAGATATCCACGTCGATTGCCGACGCGTTCGCGCAGCGGGCCGGAGTCTGCCAGGATTTCGCGCAGATCATGATCGGCGGCCTGCGCGGGCTCGGGCTGCCGGCGGCCTATGTCAGCGGCTATCTGCGGACCATTCCGCCGCCAGGCAAGAAGCGGCTGCAGGGCGCCGACGCCACCCATGCTTGGGTCTCGGTCTGGGCCGGCCCGGAGAATGGCTGGATCGGGTTCGATCCGACCAACGCGATCCAGGCCGGCACCGACCATATCACGCTTGCCATCGGCCGCGACTTTTCCGACGTGTCGCCGGTCTATGGCGTGTTCGTAGGCTCGGGCGAGCACGAACTGAAGGTCGAGGTCGACGTCATCCCTGTGTGAATGACTCGAGGCGGAACCTTCGCCGGTACGCGTTCGTTCGTTACGCTTGCAAGCCAAGCGAGGTTAGATGCGGCTTTTTGTGTGCCAGGGGTGCGGTCAGCCTCTTCATTTCGAGAATACGAGCTGCGGCAGCTGCGGCAGGCGGGTCGGATATCTGCCGCGGCTGACACGGATGAGCGCGCTTGAGCCAATCGACGGCGGATTTCGCGCGCTGGCCGATCCGGACAGAACGTATCGGTTTTGCGCCAATGCGGAATTCGACAGCTGCAACTGGCTGATCGCCGATCCC
>JAEZBA010000576.1 GCA_023430245.1 Pseudomonadota bacterium | reverse complement strand
CCGCCACCGCGCCGCATCGCCGGCGCCACCGCCTTGATCCAATAGAACGGCGCCGTGAGATTGAGCCCGACGATGCGGCCCCAGTCCTCCGGCGTTGCGCTCTGGATGGTTGTCGGCGAGCCGCCGCCGGCAACATTGACCAGAATATCGATGCGGCCGTACGCTTTCTCCACCTCGTCGACGGTGCAGGCCACCTCGTCCCATTGCGTCACGTCGAGGCAATGCACCGAGAGCGGCCCGGACGACGACGCTATCAGTTGATCGAGCCTGCCCTGATCGCGGTCGAAGGCCGCCACGCTCGCACCTGCCGCCAGAAAACGCTGAACCGTCGCGGTGCCAATGCCGCCGGCTCCTCCGGTGACAACCGCAACCCGACCGTCGAACTCATTCTTATTCATTCTCTATTTTCCGTTGAGTGGAAAGACCTTTTGTTGAACGGAATGATATGGACTGCTACCAGACTTGCCAAGCGCGCGCGACTTGCGGCCGCCTGAATGCTGCATCCATCCGGGAGAAGACGACGTGACCTATAGCCTGAACGAGATCGCCAAGGTGATGCAGACACCGCTCAAGCTCAACGCCAAGGCTGGCGACAAGATCTTCGTCATCACCGACACCAAGATGGATCCGATCCTGTGGCAGGGCTTTTCCCAAGCCGCAAAGGAACTCGGAATGGAGGTCGCCGTCGGCGTGATGGAGCCACGCGCCACGCATTCCTCCAATCCCGTAAGCCCGATCCATCGCGCCGCGCTCGATCCCGAGCTCGATCTCATCGTCTATCTCACCTCGACCGCGATGGCGCATGCGACCATTACCGAAGAACTGATCGAAAACAGCAAGCGGCACCTGCTGATGGAGGAACTGACGCCAGCGATGCTGTCGCCGGACGGTCCGGCCGGTGCCGACTATGCGGCGATCAACGAAGTCGGTCTGCGCATCGCCAAGGTGTTCACGGAGGGCGAGACCTGCCACGTCACCTGCCCGAACGGCACCAACCTCACGGCAAGCATCAAGGGCCGGCCCGGCCGCTCAATAGCCGGCATACCGGTTCAGCTGAAGCCAGGTGGCGGCGGTGGCTGTGCGTTTCCGGATGGCGAAGCGCATGTCTGCCCGGTGGAAGGCACCGGAAACGGCACGGTGGTTTTCGATCTCACCGCGCACTCGGTCGGCGCGATCAAGGAGCCGATGAAGCTCACCGTCGAGAATGGCTGGGTGACGAAGATCGAAGGCGGCCGCGAAGCCGCAATCTGGCGCGAGATCCTCGAAAAGCACGGCGACAAGAACAGCTTCAATTGCCCGGCGGAAATCTCCATCGGCCTCAATCCGAAAGTGACGCCGACCGGCGTGATGCGGACTGACAAGAAGATGTACGCCACCTCGCATATCGGCATGGGCGACACCATGGCGCTCGGCGGCACCTGTCATGCCAAGCTTCGCCTTGAAGGCGTGATCCGCAAACCGGAAATCTCGGTCGACGGCAAGACGTTGACCCGCGACGGCAAGATCCTGGTCTGACCGCCGGAGCACACGATCCATGCGCATGGTCTCCGAAGCCGAAACGGTCGATGCACTCTCGATTGCTGAGGCCGCGGAGGTTATCGCACAGACTTACAAGGCGCTCGGCAACGGCGATGTCGTGCCGTCCACGCCTTCGGCCATGCGGGTGGCACCCCCGCCACATCGCATCCAACTCAAAGGCGCGGTTCTCAGGAACGATGGCATCGCCGGCGCGCGGCTCTCCTCGCGCGGCCATCCGCGGCTGATGCTGTGGGAACTCGAAAGCGGCGCGCCGATTCTGTTTCTGGAAGAGAACTGGCTCTATTCGTTCCGTACCGGCGTGTCGGGCGCGGTGGTCGGTCGATGGCTGACGCCGCGCCCCAATCCGCGCATCGCACTGATCGGCGCGGGCGCGATCGCAACGCACATGGCCCGCGCCTTCGGCGAATTATGCGCACCGGAGGTGATCGCGGTGGCATCGCGGACGCGGGATTCCGCCGAGCGGCTCGCAGCGAATGTCCACAACGCTCGTATCGTGGTCGCGGATTCCATAGAGGGTGCCGTTCGTGGCGCGGACATCGTCACGACCATCACGACGGCGCCGGCGCGGGTCGTTCAGTCGGACTGGATCAAGCCAGGCGCAACCGTGATTTCGATGGGCGGCGGACCGGAATTCGACATCGGTGTCTGGCACAACGCCGCGCATCGTTTCGTCGACGATCTCGACTACGCGCTCTACCAGGGCGACCTGTCGTCGTGGGTGAAGGATGGCGCGCTGACGCAATCGGAGATCACGGCGAACATCGCCGGCATCGGGGAGGTTGCGAATGGCCGCTGGGCCCGACGTCACGATGCGGGTGAAAGCGTGCTGGCGGTTATTCAGGGACTGACTGCGCTCGATCTCGCGCTGGCGTACCGGATTTTGCGCAAGACCAGCTAGGCTTCGGCGGTCGCCGCTTCTCCCGCAATCTCAACCCGCTCCGGATGCGCCATCAGATAACGCCCTGCCTCGTCCACGCCGAGGGTGTGGATGTAGAAAGCCGTGGTATCGGTATCGCGGGCTTCCATCACCGGTGACGGCGCGGAGACAATCACCAGTCGTCCACAGCGTCCGATCCAGTCGACATGACGATGTCCATGCATCACAATTGCGCGCCGGGCGATCCGCTGCACCTGACGCACAAACCACGACCCGTTGATCAGCGCGGTGCCGATCCGCTCCGACAAGGCAATCGCGGGCGTCGGATACTCCACAAGATGATGGTGAAGCGCGACTATCCATTGTGCTTTCGGAAACTGCCGTGCCACCGCATGCATGGCGCGCGACTGCTCTGCCGACATCAGGCCGAGCGCATTGGTGAAGGAAAAATGCGTCAGCGCAGTCGAGTTCAGCAGAATGATCCCGAGCCCATCCTCGGTGTCTGGCGGCAACACGATCGGAAACGTCTCGGCCCAGACCTTCGCAAGCTTTGCCGACAACCGCAATGTTCCGGTATCCGCGAAGGTCGCGATATCTTCTGCATGCGGCGCAAGCGCCTGTTCGAGGGTCTGGCCGAGACGCCGCTTCTCCAGATCGACGACATGGGTGCGCGCCCCCTGCACGGCGCAGACGCCGGACAGCATTCGCATCTCGCGCAGGCGCCGGCCTGGGCTGGTCGGAAAATCGAGCTTGGCCGGATTGGACCGATCGACCACGTTGATGTCGTGGTTGCCGGGAAGGATCAGCATCCGTTCTCTAAGTTTGGGATGACGCAGCACCGCCGCGAAAAACTCGGCCCATTCCGCCGACCGACCGGCGTCTGTAATGTCTCCACTGATCAGAACGTGGTCGAGCGGCCGCTGCGCGTGCAGTTCGTCAAGCCGCGTGAGCAGTGTTTCGAGCCGCTGATTGCCGCGCGGACCGAGGCGTCCGCTTTCGAGACGAAAGCCAAAGCGCTCGCCGACGACATGCACATCGGACAAATGCACCACGCGCCACGACCGCTTGAGCGTTGCGGCATCGACGAAATCCGACCAGCCGCGCGGCTGGTCCATCGATGCGTCGGCAAGGCCCCAAACGAATGTCACCGCCGTGCAATAGGCAAACAGGATCACGCCGGCATTGGCGAGCGCCGGCACGATCAGGCTAAGTGGCGACAGCAGATCGGCGAATTGCGCGCTCCAGCGCGTATGCGGGCCGATCAGCCAAATAATGGACAGCGAGATGACGCAGAGGATGAGCCCGGCGGCCGCTGCGCTGAAGGCGCGCATCCGTGCGCGACTCGCCTCGTCCAGCCAGCGTCCTAGCGCGAGTTCGGCGAAGTGACGGATGACCTCCCGAAACAGCGCATAAAGCGGCTGCACCGCCATGGCGTTGAGCGCCCAGAATGCCTGCTCTGCGACACGAAAAATGGTGCGCCCGCCGAACCACCCGATGAGTAGCACAACGAGAATGAGCGCGAAGGTCAGCAATCCGCCATAGGTCGAACCTGCGGTGCGGGAAAATGTATGCAGCCACGCGGAACCAATCAGCGGGGTGAGGCCGAGCAGGAAGCTCGGCAGCGCGACCAGCAGCAGCCAGGCGGCGACCAGTTTCGGCAGGCTGATCTCGACCAGCAACGTGCCCGCAAGCGACCACAGCGAACGGCCCTTGGTACTGGACGTATCGTCCTCGACGTCGCCTTTGCGCGGATCGAGCAGCAGGGTCATCCGGCCTCGTGTCGACAGGCGGCCGTGGCACGGCCCCACTTCACCTCCCGGGATTTTGACATTCGCAACCAAGCCTGTCGAGAATACGATGGCAAATGTCAGAATCGGATAGCTGCGCTCATCGCTTCAGATGGCCGTCGAGGGTTGCTGTCAGCCGCTTGAACTGCTCGCCGACGTCCTGCCGGATAGCCTCCAGTGAACCGAAACACGCGGTCAGAGCCGCCATCCGCTGCTCAAGCTCGCTCTTGCTTTTTGACAGCCGGTCCAACCGCTCGCCAATCGTTCCGCCCTCGTCCTTTTCCAGTGACAGCAGCGTCTGGTCGACTTCCTTCTGCAGCGCAGCGACCTGCTCGACGAGTGTCTTTATACCGGATTCAGCGCTGCGCAGCGGCGTAATCTCACCCTGCAACTGTTGCATCCGCTCTCTGACTTGCTCGAATTTTCCGAAAGTGGTCTCGAGGCTTTCCAGGCGCGTGTGGCCGCGGTTGAGAAATCCTTCGGTCTCCTCAAGACGCGAATCGAGGGTCTTGCCAGTCTCGTCCTTTTCCAGATCTCCCAGAGCGCGATCGATCAGCACCTGGCGCTCCTTCACTTCGCCGAGCATCGGTTCGATCACGCGCCGCTTTTCAGAGACCGATCCCAATTGGGTGCGCAAAGCGTGCTGCCGGCGCCGGATTTCATCAATCCTGCTCTGAAGATCGACCGCTTCGTTCTGCGCCGCCTGCTCCGAGGTCCGCGCTTCCGTCTGGGT